>JASHUH010000214.1 GCA_030040115.1 Acidobacteriaceae bacterium
TTGATCCGAACAGTCGGCCAGATGGCGCGGTCAATCGACACTCTCGCCCGCGTCGTCGAACTGCACGAGCATCGCCTCGATACGCTGGAGGGTGGCGCATCCTGACTTGAGCTCTACGGAGCAAACTGCGGAATCGCCTAAAGGACCTATGCCCGACGTAACTTTCACTGTCGACGGAAAAAAGCTTACCGCCCCCGCGGGGACGCTGCTCATCGAAGCCTGCCGCAAGGCCGGCATCGAGATTCCCTCCTTTTGCTATTATCCCGGCCTCTCGCTTCAGGCCGCCTGTCGCATGTGCCTGGTGCGCCAGGAAAAAGTTCCTAAGCTGCAAACCGCCTGCACCACGGCCGTCGCCGAAGGCCAGGTCTTCACCACCGAGTCGCCTGAAATCGCCCAGGCGCGCAAAGCCATGACCGAGCTGCTTCTGGGCAACCACCCCCTCGATTGCCCCGTCTGCGATGCCGGCGGGGAGTGTGAACTTCAGGACATGACCTTCAAATACGGCGCCGGCGAAAGCCTCTACGCCGAAGCCAAACAGCACCGCGATGAGCAGCAGTGGTCGCCGGCCGTTTTCTACGACCGTCCGCGCTGCATCCTCTGCTATCGTTGCGTGCGCATCTGCGGCGAAGGCATGGACGTGTGGGCGCTCGGCGTCGAAAACCGCGGGGTTCATTCCGTCATCGTTCCCAACGTGCCTGGAGAAGGCGGCGGGAGCGGCCAGCTCAACTGCGAAGAGTGCGGCATGTGCATCGACATCTGTCCCGTCGGCGCGCTCACCAGCGGCAGCTATCGCTACAAAACCCGTCCTTGGGAGATGAACCACGTTTCCACCGTCTGCGCCCACTGCGGCGACGGCTGCAAAGTCACCCTGGGCGTTCGCCAAAGCAGTAACGGCTCCGAAATCGTTCGCGGCGACAACCGCGACAAGAGCGGCATCAACGGCGACTTTCTCTGCGCCAAAGGCCGCTTCGGCTTCGACTTCGTCAACCACCCCGAGCGCCTCACCACCCCGCTCGTCCGCAACGCCGCCGGCAAGCTCGAGCCCGCCACTTGGGAAGACGCCCTGCGCGTCGCCGGCGAAAAACTCAAGCAAATTCGTGACACCCGCGGCGGAGCCGCCATCGGCGTGATCGGCTCCAACCGAACCACCAACGAAGAAAACTACCTCCTGCAAAAATTCGCGCGCACCGTGCTGGCCACCAACAATATCGACCACCAGCGCTCCACCGACTACGCAGCCTTTGCCCGCGCCCTCGCCGGCCACCCCGGCAAAACCGCGGGCTTGCGCGAAATCGCCTCCGCGCCCGCGATCCTGCTCATCGGCGGCAATCCGACGGACGAGCACCCGCTGCTCGCCTGGCAGTTGCGCACCAACGTGCGCCTCAACAAGGCCCGCCTTTATATCGCCAATTCCCGCCCCATTAAGCTCGAGCGCCAGGCAAAGCTCACCCAGGAGCTCCCGCCCGAAGGGTACAAAGATCTCGCGGCCTTCCTCGACGCCGGCCAATCCGACTTCAGCAAGGCGATTCTTGCCGAGGAATCGCTTGTCCTCGTCTTCGGCGAGGAATTCCGCGGCCCGACCGTCGAAAACCTCGTCGCTTGGGGACTCAAACGCGCCAACGTCCGCTTCGCCTATCTGGGCGACCACGCCAACTCCCGTGGCGCCGCCGACATGGGTCTGTTCCCGGATCTGCTGCCTGGCTACGTCCCCGTCACTGCGCGCGGCCCGTTTGCCGAATACCCCAACCTTCCCGCCATGCCCGGCAAAACGCTCCCACAAATGATCCAAGCCGCGGCCAAGGGCGATCTCGCCGCACTCCTCGTCGTCGGCGCCAATCCGGTTGCACGGCGCGAAGTCGATCTCGCCGCTCTCCAAAATACTTTCCTCATCGTGCAGGATCTTTTCCTCACTGAAACCGCAGCCCTCGCCCATGCCGTCTTCCCCGCCGCCAGTCTCTACGAAAAATCTGGAACCGTCACCAACACCTTCGGCGATCTGCAAATGGTTCGCAAAGCCGCCGACCGCGCCGGCGCCAAGCCCGATTTTGAAATCCTCGTTCGCCTCGCCGACGCCATGGGTGCGGATATAAGGAAACTCGTGCCTTTCGGCAAAGGCGCCATGACCGCAGATCTGGGCCAGTCCCGCGGCGCGCAGGCCGGCGAAGCCGACCGCCACGCGGTCTGGCTTGAAGCCAACGGCCTCGAGCCCAAGCTCAGCCCTTTCGATCCCTTCGCCGTCCTCGACGAAATCGAGCGCCTGGTTCCCGGTTACAAACTGGATCGCATGAACCTCTTGACCGGCAACGACGTGCGCGCCGAATTCGCGCCGTCCGTTGTCCCGCCCGCCGCCGCAACCGCCGCCGGCGCCGAGAACCTCATTGTCCCGGCGCACAACACCCTGTTCACCTCCTCGACCCTCGGCCGTTATTGTCCCGGCCTGAACGAAATCGAAGCCCATCAAACCCGCGAGCACGCGGAGGTGGCGGCCGACTGAGCAAATGCGATCTGCACATGGTTTTTGAAGGGGTAACCCCTGAGGCCGCACCGGCGAAGCTGACTCGCTGACTTGCTAACTCGCTCACCCGCTGCTTGAAAGAGGCTGAAGGCAAGTGACTTTACTCGATTTTTTCCTGTGGAGTCTTCTCAAAGTCGTTGTCATCACGGTGGTGCTGCTCATGGCCGTCGCCTACACCGTGCTCCTCGAGCGCAAACTTGTCGGCCGCATTCAGAACCGATGGGGCCCCCACCGCGTCGGCCCTTTTGGCGCCCTGCAGCCGCTCGTCGATGGCGCCAAGCTCTTCTTCAAAGAAGATCTTTTTCCCACCGCCGTCTACCGCCCCATCTATCTCCTCGCACCCATCATCTCCTTCGGCTGCGCCATCGTCTCCATCGCCGTGGTGCCCTTCGGCGAGCCTGGCATCGGGCCAAAGGGTTTTGACATCTTTGAAATTTCGAACATCAACATCGGCCTGCTGGTCATCCTCGGTGTCACCTCCATTGGCGTCTACGGCATCGCTCTCGCCGGCTGGTCCTCCAACAATAAATATTCGCTCCTCGGCTCCATGCGATCCTCGGCGCAGTTGATCAGCTACGAACTCGCGCTCGGTCTGTCTCTTGTCGGCGTCGTGCTGCGCGCCGGCTCCTTCAATTTGCGCCTTATTGTCGAGCAGCAGGCCCAGAAGGGCATCGCCACCTGGAACGTCTTCGGCGGCTTTCAGTTTGTCGCCTTTTTCATCTACATCACCGCCGCCTTCGCTGAAACCAACCGCTCCCCTTTCGATCTGCCCGAAGCCGAAAGCGAGCTCACCGCCGGCTATCACACCGAATACAGCTCCATGAAGTTCGCCATGTTCTTCATGGCTGAGTACGCCAATATGATTACTGTGGGTTGTGTGGCCACTCTGCTCTTCTTCGGCGGCTGGACCAGCCCTTTTGGCAATCTCATCGAGCCGCCTCAAAACATCTTTGTCCACGCCCTGGTTCCCATCTTCTGGTTCGTTCTCAAAGTATTTTGCTTCCTCTGCCTGTATGTTTGGGTGCGCGGCACCTTACCCCGCTTCCGCTATGACCAGCTCATGAACTTCGGATGGCGCTACCTGATGCCGATCGCCATCCTGAACATCATTGGAACCAGCCTGTGGCTTGCCTATCGCTGATAGCTTGAGCCATTTCGATCGACTCATCAGCCTCCACTGCCTGAGCGCCGGATCTTCGAAGACGCTCATTTACAATCGAAATGGATTTTCCGGGGCCTGAATCGCAAGCTCCGTCGTCCTTCCCCCTAACCGGCCGGTCTTCCGGCTCCAGTCCGCAAGCGGCGGAACGATGCATCTGATCCTGTTTTTCGTCTTTGCCGGTTTTTGCCTCGCTGGAGCCGTCAACCTCCTGCTGCAGAGCCATCCCATCAACAGCGCCCTCTCGCTCATTGTCGTCATGACCTCGCTCGCCGTCCTTTATCTGCTTCTGGGCGCCGAGTTCCTCGCCATCGCGCAAATCATCGTCTACTCCGGCGCCATCATGGTCCTGTTCACCCTCGTGGTCATGTTGCTTAACGCCGGCCGCGAAGAGCGCACCCTGGGCAGCCGCGTCGCCCGCATTGTCGGCTTTCCCGCCGTCGTCGCCATGCTGGCCGTGCTCGCCACCGTCATTCTCCGCGCCCAGGGCCTCGGCGTCGCCGCCCTCAACCAGGGCATCACCTCCACCCAGGACCTCAGCCGGGTCCTCTTCCACGAGCTGCTTCTTCCTTTTGAAGTTACCTCGGTCCTCATTCTCATCGCTATTCTGGGCGCGGTTGCGCTTGCCCGTGCCGAAGGAGCGACCCCCGGCGACATAGAAAGGACGGCCAAATGAGCTTCCATCAGGACGTCCCCCTCGCCTGGTATCTGCTCTTGAGCGCCGCCCTGTTTTCGCTCGGCGTCATCGGTTTCCTGATCAAGCGCAACCTCATCACCGTCTTTATGTCCATTGAGCTCATGCTCAACGGCGTCAATCTATCCTTTGTGACTTTCGCTCACCAGTGGCACGCCGTGAAGGGCCAGATCTTTGTCTTTTTCGTCATGATGGTCGCCGCCGCTGAAGCTGCCGTCGGCCTGGCCATCATCATCGCCGTGTTTCGCACCCGCGCCACGCTGGCCGTCGACCGTATCGACCTGATGAAGCTATGAACGCGCCTCTCCATCTGTGGCTGATTCCGCTGCTGCCGCTGGCGGGCTTTTTCCTGAACGGCCTCCTCGGCGCCCGCCTGCCTAAGTGGCTGGTGTCCGCCATCGGCCTCCTGACCCCGCTCGCTTCTTTTGCCCTGGTGGTCAGCGCCGCGCGCGGCTTGATCGGCTTTGCTCCCGGACCCTCGCTGCCTTACGTGGAAACCTGCCCGTTCCCATGGATCCATGTCGGCGCTCTCCACGTCGATTTCAGCTTCGTCCTCGACCAGCTTTCCCTCGTCATGCTTCTCGTCGTCACCGGCGTAGGCTTTCTCATCCACGTTTACTCCATCGGCTACATGCACGGCGATGATGGCTACGCGCGCTATTTCAGCTTCCTTAATCTGTTTCTCTTTTTCATGACCACCCTGGTCCTTTCCGCCAACATTGTGCTCATGTTTGTCGGCTGGGAGGGTGTTGGCCTCGCTTCCTACCTTTTAATCGGCTTCTGGTACCGGAAACCCTCCGCCGCCGACGCCGGCAAAAAAGCTTTCATCGTTAACCGCATCGGCGATTTCGGATTCCTCATCGGGATTTTCCTCCTTCTCGGCAATTTCGGCACGTTCACCTTTAGTGACATCGCGGCCAAGCTTGCCGCCAGCCCCGGGTGGCAAGGCGGCATACTCACCGTCATCTGCCTGTGCCTGCTCGTCGGCGCTACTGGCAAGAGCGCGCAGCTTCCCCTCTATGTCTGGCTGCCCGACGCCATGGAGGGCCCCACGCCCGTCTCCGCGCTCATCCACGCCGCCACCATGGTCACCGCCGGCGTCTACATGATCGCGCGCACGCATTTTCTCTTCGACCGCTCGCCCTTCGCCCTAGGCACGGTCGCCATTGTCGGCGCGGCCACGGCTTTCTTCGCCGCCACCATGGGCCTGATGCAAAACGACATCAAGCGCGTCCTCGCCTACTCCACCATCTCGCAGCTCGGCTACATGTTCCTCGCCTGCGGCATAACGGCTTACTCGGCGGCTATCTTCCATCTCATGACCCACGCCTTCTTCAAGGCGTTGCTCTTCCTCGCCGCCGGCTCCGTCATTCACGCCCTGGGCGGCGAGCAGGACATGCGCAAAATGGGCGGCCTTTGGCGCACCATGCCGGTCACCTTCTGGACCATGACCGCTGCTGTCCTCGCCATCTCCGGCATCTTTCCCTTCGCCGGCTTCTTTTCGAAAGACGCCATCCTCTACGCCGCCTTCCTTGACGGCACGTTTGGCAAAGCTCTGTGGGCCGTGGGCTTCGTCACCGCGCTGCTCACCGCGCTCTACATGTTCCGCCTCTGGTATATGACGTTTCTCGGCGCGCCGCGCGAAGAAGCCACCCACCGTCACGCCACCCCCCTCTCCATGCTCGTTCCCATGGTGATTCTGGGTGTGCTTTGCCTCTGCGGCGGCTGGAGTGGCATCGAGCGCTTCGGCGGTTATCTGGCGCCCGCCGTCGGCGAACGGCCCGCCGTCTCCTCCATCCCGCACCTCGAGCTTTATCTCAGCGTTGCCGCCGTAGCCATTGCGCTCGAAGGCTGGCTCATCGCCGACAAGTATTACCGTCGCAAACCCGAGCGGCCCGCCCAACTCGCGGCGGCAATGCCCGGACTCTACAAGCTGCTCTTCAACAAGTACTACGTGGACGAGCTCTACGGCGCTGTCTTCGTCACGCCCCTGCTCGCCGTCTCAAGATACCTTCTCGGGTGGGTCGTCGACACGGCCATCATCGGCGGCGCAGCCTGGCTCCTCGGCGGCATCGCCACCTTTTCCGGAGCAATTCTACAAGGCTGGCAATCCGGCAACCTGCGCTCGTATGCGGCGTGGCTCGCGCTCGGCGCCGCGGCTGCATTGCTGTTCGTCTTGCTTGCGGGTTCGCCGCACGCATGGGGCCTTACCTTCTTTCACGCCGAACCAATCTACAAGCTCAGCCACATCACCGTAGCGCATCTTGGACAGGCGAGGCGCTGAGAATATGCAATCCTTCGATCCCATCATTCTCAACCTCATCCTGCTGGTTCCGCTGGCCGGCGCCGTGTTGGTCGCGATGGTTCCCGATCGCGCCAAGCTGCCCAACTGGATCGCCTTCCTCACCGCACTGTTCACCTTCCTCCTCACGCTGCATCTCCCCGCGCATTTTCATCTCCACCAGGCTGGCTTCCAGTTTGAAATCAATCGAGTCTGGATCGAGAATCCTTCGATCTCTTACCATGTCGGCGTCGACGGCCTCAGCCTCTGGCTCGTCGTGCTCACCGGCCTCCTCGCTCCTGTCGGCGTGCTCGCCAGTTGGACCGCCATCCAGTCACGCCGCAAAGTCTTCTACTCGCTTTTCCTCATCCAGCAGACCGCCATGTTCGGCGTCTTCGTTTCGCTCGACATGATGCTCTACTATGCCTTTTGGGAGCTTTCCCTCGTCCCCATGGCCGTGCTCATCGCCATGTACGGCCGCAAAGACGGCCCCAAAGCCGCACTCAAATTTTTCCTCTACACCTTCATTCCATCCGCCCCTCTGCTGGTGGCCATTCTCTGGCTCTACGCCCGCACCGGCAGCTTCGATTTCGTCACCCTCCGCATTCTCCTCGGCCACGGCTCGTTCTCCTCCACGGCCATGTTCTGGATGGCCCTCGCCTTCCTCGTCGCATTTGCCGTTAAAGTCCCGGTCTTTCCCCTCCACGGCTGGATCGCCGACACATACTCCGAAGCGCCCGTCGCGCTCGCCATGGTTGTCGCCGGCAAGCTCGGCCTCTATTCCCTGCTGCGCTTCCACGTCGGCTTCTTTCCCCTGCAGGCGCAAGCCGCCGCGCCCCTCCTCATCGCACTCGCCGTTGTCGGCATCTTGTACGGAGCCTGCCTCGCCCTGGTGCAACGCGACTTCTGGCGCGTCATCGCCTTCGCCGCCTTGAGCCATTTCAGCCTCGTCACGCTCGCCATCTACGGCCTCACCCTCACGGGCTGGAACGGGGCCGTCTATCAAATTCTTTCTCTCGGCATCGTCGAAGGCGCACTCTTCGTGCTCCTCGGAGCGCTGGAGAATCGCTACGCCACCAGCCAGATCGCCTCCTTCGGCGGCCTCGCCGCCAGGCTGCCCCGCGCCGCCGCCTACTTCGTTATCGCTTCTCTCACCATGATCGGCCTGCCCCTTTTGAGCAGCTTCATCGGCGAGTTCGCAATCCTCTCCAGCACTTTCACCCAGGTCAGCCGTGGCTGGGGCATCGCCGCTGCGGTGAGTGTCATTCTGAGCGCTTCGTATATGCTCTGGCTGGTGCAGCGGCTCTTCTACGGCCCTGAAGGTGCACTCGCCGTCAAACCCGCGCGCGACCTGCGCTTCGGCGAACTCGTTGCACTCACCCCGCTCGTAGTCCTTATGTTCGTCATGGGCGTCGCGCCGAACCTCTGGTTCCGCTCCATCCAAACCGGCGTCCATCCGCCGGCGCCGCAATTCGCCACCGTGCAACAGCCCGTCATCCGCAGCGAAACCGCCGGGAGCGGACGGCTCGAAGGAGCTGCGGTTCGTCTTCATGCCGCGCCCACAACCAATCAGCTCGCATTCCGGGAGGTTCAGCGGTGAATCCCACGCCCAGCATTGACCGCATTCTTCCCGAAGTCATTCTCACCCTCACCGGCGTGGCCGTCATGCTCCTCGACGCCTCGCTCAAGCCGGCTTGGCCGCGCCGCCCGCTCGGCTGGCTCGCGGCCATCGGAACCACCCTCGCCCTCTGGGCCAGCCTCTGGCAGCTTTCGCTCCCTGAAGGTGCCGGCTTCTTCGGAACCGTCGAAACCACCACCTTCACCGTCTTCTTTCACGTCCTCATCTGCGGCATCGTCCTCGTAGCCCTGTTGCTCTCGCTCGATACCCTGCCCCCGGACAGCCATCACCAGGGCGAGTTTTACGCGCTCGTCGTCTTTGGCGCCGTCGGCATGTGCCTGCTCACCAGCGCCATCGAGCTCCTGGTCGTCTTCATCGCTCTCGAAATCTCCTCCATCTCCACCTACATTCTCGCCGGTTACCGCAAGCAGACCGGCCGCAGCCCTGAAGCCGCCATCAAATATTTCCTTCTCGGCTCCTTCGCCACCGCGTTCTTTCTCTACGGCATTGCCTTAATCTTCGGCGCCACAGGCAGCACTCAGGTTTACGAGATTGCCCATCTCGCCTCCACGGCTCAGAATCACGCCCTCGTCGTGATTGCCCTCGCCATGCTCCTGGTCGGTATTCTTTTTAAGGTCTCTGCAGCGCCTTTCCACATCTGGACGCCCGATGTCTACGAAGGCGCGCCGTCGCCGGTTGTTGCGCTGCTTTCCACCGGGCCTAAAGCCGCTACCTTCGCTCTGCTCCTCCGCATCCTCTACGAAGCCTTCCCCGCCCTGCACAGCCTCTGGGCGCCGCTGCTCTGGGTTGTCGCCGTGCTCTCCATGACCATCGGCAATCTCGCCGCGCTACGCCAGCAAAACGTCAAGCGCATGATGGCCTACTCCTCCATCGCCCACGCCGGCTACCTGCTCGCCGCTTTCGCCGGCATCGGATCCATCGGCATCGCCGCCGCCAGCTTCTACGCCGCAGCCTACGCCGCCATGAACGTGGGCATCTTTGCCGTCATCACCCTGGTCAGCGGATACGACGAGAAATACCCCATGATCGACGATTTCCGCGGCCTCGTCTATCGCGCGCCACTTCTCGGCTGCGTCCTGATCTTCTTCCTCATCTCCCTCATCGGCGTTCCCTTCACCGGCGGCTTCTTCGGCAAGTTCTATTCCTTTTCCGCCGCGGTCGACGGCGGCGCCCTCGCCCTCGCCATTGTCGGCCTGCTCAACTCCGGCCTGGCTGCGGCCTATTACCTCCGCCTCGCCGCAGTCGCCGCCCAGCGCCCGTCCGATGAAGCAAACCGCGCCGCCGTGCCCAAGCCGCAAGTAGGCGTCGCGGTCAGCGCCGCCTTGCTGCTCTCCGTTGCCGCCACATTGGTCCTCGGCATCGTTCCCAACGGCGTCCTCCGCGCCGCCCAGTCCGGAGCGCACACCCTCCAGGTCCCGGGGCAGCCAACCGATCCCCCCTCCGCCGCGGCCGCCGTCACCGTCGAAATGCCGCCAAAGCCATAAATCTCGAATGGCGCCACCGCGCTTAGGGCCCCGCCCCATCCGTTAAAATCACCTCAATGAAGTTAGGCGAGCTGGCAAGCCGGTTAGGCGCGGAACTGCGCGGCGACGCGAACCTGGAAATCACCGGCGTGAAAAGTATTGAAGAAGCCGGCCCCACCGAAATCACCTTCGTCGCCAATCCCCGCTACACCGCCCTCGCCCGCACCACGCGCGCCGCCGCCGTCCTCGTCAATCCCGATTTTCAAACCATTCCCGCGGCGACCCTCCGCATCAAAAATCCTTATCTCGCCTTCGCGCACGCACTCGCCTTCTTCTACGAACCGCCTGTTTATCCGCCCGGCATTCACCCCACCGCCGTCCTCGATCCCACCGCCGAAATCAGTGAAGGCGCGCACATCGGCGCTTATGTGGTGATCGGGCCGGGGGTGAAGATTGGGCCGCACGCTACGCTGCTGCCGCATGTCGTGCTCTATCCGGGAGTGCAGGCAGGCAGCCACTTTTTTGCCCATGCCCACTCTGTGGTCCGCGAGGGCTGCATCCTCGGCGATCATGTGACGTTGGAGAACGGCGCAATCATCGGCGCAGACGGCTT
>JASHUH010000215.1 GCA_030040115.1 Acidobacteriaceae bacterium
CCGGAAATCTCCTCGGCCAACGCACAAGCTTGGTTCAGGCTATGCTTCAAAGGTGTATAGCTTAATGAGAAATGCTCTAGCTGCTGGCTGCAAGTTGCGAACGAGCGGCGATTTTCGATGTATGGCGAAACGCAAACGATCCGGAATACCACAGTTCCTACTGGGAACACTCTCGCTGATCCTCTCCGGATACCTCGCGTTGGAAGAGTACGAGCAACTTCACAGCGGCGGATGGGCTGACAATATGTTTGAGTCCCAAATGTGGACCATCGTTGTCATCTTCGGCGTCCTTGGGATCGCAGGTATTGTCTACGGGTTGTTCATTTGGACGCGGAAAGGGTAACCGTGATCGAAAGCTCAGCAGGAAACTCTTGACCGAGAATGAGAAATGACGCTCGTTTTCCAGGCTTATACCGCAAGACCCTACCGAAATGAGGAATGTTTGGCCAGCCGGATAGTCCAACCATCCGGGTTTTCAGTGGTGGCTAGTAGATAGCGGGTTGAGGCGTTCGAGTTCGTGGGCTCGGCTGGATGGAAAAATAAATTTGGAAAAGTTTGCCGGTAATTTCGGGTGTTTGAGGTACGATGAGTTTGGTTGGTCGGAAATGGGCGAGTGAGCGAAGGGTGAGCACCGCAGAGCCCGCGGCTGATAGCTAGGAGCTAGAGGCTAAAAGCTAGGAGCTGGAAGCCCACAAACGAAGTGAATGAGGCGTTGCCCGTTGAGGGCTGCGCCTTTTTTGTTGTTGAGGCGAAGAAACAACCGAATCTCCGCGGAGAATTCTTCTTCCGCGGGACGGGAGGAAGGTGCGCGTGAAGGTGGGAGAGCAGTTGCGGGAGATGTGGCGGCAGGCGACGGGCCGGGGTGGCCCGCTGCGGCCGATGGAAGCTGCGGCGCAGGTGGAGGCGGAGCGCAGGACGCTGGCGCTGCCCGCCATTCTGAGCCCGTTGCACTTCCCCGGGCGTCACCTGCCCAAGCCGACGCCGGTGAATTTGCGGCGGTTTGCCGAGACGCCTTTGGTGCGCCGGGCCATCAACGTGATCAAGGACCGCATTGCGGCCATGGACTGGCAGGTAAGACTGCGGCGCGGGGTGAAGGCCGAGGATGTGGCCTATGTGGAGCGCAAGCTGCGCGCCCTGCGCCGGACGCTCGAGGAGCCCAATGCGGCGGACAGCTTTCGCACCTTGATCGAAGAGGTGATGGAGGACGCTTTGACCGGCGGCTTCGGGGCCGTGGAGATGGAGACCACGGGCGATCCGGAGCGGCCGGCGATGCTGTGGCCGGTGGACGGGGCTTCCATCCGCATCAACGCCAAATGGGACGGGCGGGAGGATGCCCCGCGTTATGCGCAGGCCATGCCCGGACAACTGGAATCGGCGGCGGTGGAGTTGCGCGATAACCAGCTCATGTACATCCGCATGAACCCGCGCAGCTTTACGCCCTTCGGGCTGGGGCCGCTGGAGGTCGCCTTCGAAACCGTGAACCAGTTTCTGAGCGCGCACCGTTTTGCGGGCAAGCTGGCGGCGAACTCGGTGGCCCAGTATGCGCTGTGGCTGAACGAGGCCACGCCCGCGCAACACGACCGGCTGATCCGCTGGTGGCAGGACGAGATCGAAGGAACGGGACGGGTGCCGCTGCTCTCCACAGAGCAGAAGCCGGAGGTGCTGCGCTTTGCCCAGGGCACCGACGCGGACCTGCGCCTGGCCTGGCAGGAATTCCTGATCCGGATGGTGGCCAACGCCTTCGGATTGCCGCCGTTGATGCTGGGCCTGGAGGCGGATGTGAACCAATCGACCGCTGCGGAAATGGCGGACGAGGCCTTTCGCGGGGCCATCTCGCCGCTGGCGATGCTGTTGGCCAGCCACATCACGCGGGACCTGTTCGCCAAGTGCATCGGCTGGCCGGAGTTCGAGTTTGCCTTCAATGAATTGAGCGCGCGCGACGAGCAGACGGAGTTGCAGGTGCAGGTGCAGTTGCTGCAGGCCGGCGTGCTGACGGTGAACGAAGTGCGGGCGATGCGGGGCCTGGGCCCGCTCGAAGCAGGCAACGCGGGAACAAGGGGACAAGGGAACGAGAAGACAGGGAACTAGGGAACAGAGATCGAGGCGACAAGGGAGACTTGAAGGGCCGGGGCGCGGGGATTTTTGGAGGGTTAAGCGCGCAGATTGCGGCTGCACCGATTGCATTCTTGTTTCCTCGGTCCCTTGTTCCCTTCGCGGAGCGGATAGATGCGATTGGAAGCCATGGCGGTAAAGATTCCTCATGTCGAAGGGCACCCCAACCGGGCGCCGTTCGAGGGAGTGTTGACGGTGGTGAACGCGGCCAGCGATCAAGCGCCGGCGGGGGCGCGCGGGCACCGGGTGGTTTTAACGCGGGAGGCGGCGGAAAAGGCGCTGCCCTCGTTATTGGGCATGGCGGTGGATTACCGGCCGGGATGGGACGGCCACGACGCGCGGCGGAAGATCGGGGTGTTGACCGAGGCGGACGTGATCGGGAAACGGCTGGTGGTGCGCGGCTATCTTTACCTGCGCGACTTTCCCGACGTGGCGCAGGCCATCCAGGCGCAGTCGCCGGATGCGATGGGGATGAGCTACGAGCTCGCCGATGCGCGGGTGGAGGATATGCGCGCCGAAGTATGGAAGCTGACTCGCGTGACCTTTACCGGGGCGGCCATCCTGCTCCGGGAAAAGGCCGCCTACCGGGCCACCAGCTTTCGCATGGCGGGCTAGGAAGGCAGCGAGTTAGCAAGTTAGCAAGTTAGCGAGTTAGCGAGTCGGCGAGTTAGCGGGTCAGCGAGGAAGCTCCGGATTCCGGAGCTTTTATTGTTTTGCTCAGAAGCACACTGGCGCAAAGATAGCTGACCCTTAGGAACCTACCGCTGACCGCTGACCACTGAGCACTGATCGCAGGCAACTGTGAACTACTCACCGATGAGAGGAGAGGCATGGAAAAGGATGAGAAGAACATTGTGGAACGGCTGGAGGCCGCGGCCACCTTGCTGGAAAAGACCCTGAGCTGGCTTGAGGAGCGGCAGGGCGCGCTTACCGGCGAAGTGGAAAAAATCTCGGCGACTGTGGAGCAGAGCCGGCGGGAAGCGGAATTGGCGGAGAGGCTGGCGGCCGCCGAGCGAGAGCTGGCGGAGATGAAAGCGTCGTCGCAACAGAACGTACTCGGCCCATTGCGCCGGACAATGCCCGCGGCCACTGCCGAAATGCTGGCCAAACAGGGCATCGGCGAGGGGCCTGTGGACGTCCGCGCGCTGGATGCTGCGCTTTCCGGCCTGAGCCTGGAGCAGCGCATCGCGGTGAAAACGCAACTGCTGCGGGCGGGAGCCATCGCGTAAAAGCACCTTCTAGCTACTAGCTCCCAGCTTTTAGCTGAGAGCCCCACGATGGTGACCGGTCAATTGCGGTGGGACGCGGCGATGACAGAAAGCGGTCGAAGCCTGCCCTGCCGGAGAACGCCAATCAAGCCGGATTCCGGCAGCAACGAGCTAGGAGCTAGAAGCTAGCGGCTAGCAGCTAAAAGCAGCCCCATGGAGGGGGCGGAAAGAGCCTATGAACGCAATTTTTGCAGACATTCACGCGGCAGCGGACTATATTGGGCCGGGCGCCATCGAAGTTCCGTTGTACCAGACCGAGATTTTCGACATCTGCCGGCGCTCCAGCCCCTTCGGGCAGCGCATCAAGCAGGTGCCGGCCACGGGCCATCCGTCGCGCTTCTTCGAGGAGACGGCGATCCCGAATCCGGGCACGGCCGGGTTTGTGAATCCGCGCAGCATCAGCCCCGCCCAGGTGAGCCCGACGCGCATCGAGTTGAGCGTGCCGCTGAAGGCGATCGTCGCCCAGATCAACTACAACCTCTTCGACATCGAACTGGGCGACCAGCAGAAGCAGTTCGCCTA
>JASHUH010000216.1 GCA_030040115.1 Acidobacteriaceae bacterium
GATCGCAGACGGACCCTCCGTATAGCGCCAGCAAAGCGGCCAACATCAATTTTGCGCAGTGCCTGGCGAAGGACCTGGCGGCCAGCGGGATTCGTGTGAACGTGGTGTGTCCGGGGATGATGCGGACACAACTGAACGAGCGGATCTGGCGGGCGTGGAACGAGCAGCAACCGCCGGAGAAGCGCCGCTCGTTTGAGGAGTGGGGCGGCGAAAAAGTGCGCGCGGTAGCGCCTCTGGGCCGTTGGCAGGAACCTGGGGATGTGGCGGATATGGTGGTGTTTCTTTCCTCGAGCCGGGCGGCGCAGGTGACCGGGCAAACGATCAATGTAGATGGTGGGCAGGTGATGCACTGGTAGGCGCGGAGCCAGGGGTGGTGTAGGAGATCGCCGATGCACGTACCCTTCGACTGACCCACTGCCGCCCAGCGTGGGTCCAATGCGCTAGAGTGCATAAGTAGGCTTAGAGTCCGCGAAGAGAGTCATGCACAGCCCGAAAACAGCCGCCCGATCGGAGGCGAAGACCGGTTCCGATACGCTCCTTTCCGGAGGAGCGGCGCCGGACCGCGCGACGCACATTCGATTTTTCCTCTGCTTCTGGCTTTTTGTCTTGAGCGCGATTTCGTTTCTCGATCGCACCAATATCTCCGTGGCCGGGATCCAGATCAGCCACGCCTTTGGTTTGGGCAATCAGCGGCTGGGGTGGATCTTCTCAGCGTTTCTGGTGGGATACGCGAGTTTTCAGCTTCCGGCGGGAGTTTTGGCGGTGCGGTTCGGCCCGCGCCGGGTGTTGACGTTCGGGGTCCTGATCTGGGGCGCGTGCAATGCGCTGACGGCGTTGTTGCCTTCAGGGTTTGCCGACGCGGTGCTGCTGCTGATCGGGTTGCGCTGTGCGCTGGGCCTGGCCGAGTCAGTGATTTACCCGGCCGCCAACCAGTTTGTGGCGCGGTGGGTGCCGCAAAAAGAACGGGGCGTGATCAACGGCCTGATTTTCGCGGGGGTGGGCGCGGGCAGCGGCCTCACGCCGCCGCTGCTCACCTGGCTGATTCTGACGTTTGGCTGGCGGGCGGCTTTCTGGTTCGACTCGGCTTTGGGCGTGACCGGCGCGCTGGTGTGGTGGTTCATCGCGCGGGACGCACCCGAAGATCACGCTCGCGCGAATGCGGCCGAGCGCCGCGAAATCCAGGAAGGGCTAACCGCCTACGCGACCACCGCGGCGGACGCCACGCGGGTGAGGGAACACAAAATCTGCTGGCGGGCGATCTTTTCGCGCGTCGACCTTTTCGCACTTGCCCTGAGCTACTTTGCTTATGGATACACGGCCTGGGTGTTCTTCAGCTGGTTCTATCTCTACATGGCGCAGGCGCGCGGCCTGGACCTGAAAACCAGCGCCTACTTCACCATGATGCCGTTTCTGTGCATGACCGTGTTCTGCCTGGGCGGAGGCATCTTGTCGGATCGTCTGACGCGGCGCTTTAGCCTGCGCGTGGGAAGATGCGCGCTGGCTGCGGTGGCCATGTTTTTGACCGCGCTGTTCCTGCTGATCGGGTCGCGGATTCACGATGCGCTGACGGCGGCGATTCTGCTGGCGCTGGGCGCCGGGTGCCTGTACCTTTCGCAGAGCTCCTACTGGTCGGTTTCGACCGACATTGCCGGTCCGAACTCGGGTGTGTTTTCCTCGCTCATCAACATGAGCTGCCAGATCGGGGCGGCGCTGACCGCTTCGCTCACCCCATGGCTGGCCTTTCATTTCAACTGGAAGATGCCCTTCACGGTAGCCGCCGTTCTGGTGGTGCTGGGCGCGCTGTCGTGGTTCGTGGTGCATCCCGAGCGGCCGATGGAAGTGTAGCCCCGCAGCGGCCTTGCTATAGTGGCTCGACGGAAATTCGGCGCGGGAATCGGCGGCCAGCATGACGCAGGTTGTCCGTTCTTCGCCGCATTCCCAGGTCTCAAATGCGAGACCTGGGGCGCCCGACGTTCGAGGAGGGAGACCATGAACGGAATGGAAAGCACAAGACGGCGGTTTCTGAAGCAGGCAGGCGCGGCGGGAGCGATGGCGCTGGCCGCGGGAAATGCTGAGGGATCAGGGCTGACCGGCGTGGCGGGGTCCGGCGCTCAAACCTCGGGCGCGGCGCCGACACCCGAGGATGCGAAAGAAGTGGCGTCGCGCGAGGCCCGCATGCAGTGGTGGCGCGAGGCCAAATTCGGCATGTTCATTCACTGGGGTCTCTATAGCGTGATCGGCCAGCACGAATGGGCCAAGGAAACGGAAGGGGTTCCGATTCCGCAGTACGAGTTGCTGGCCAAGAACTTTCATCCCCAGCCGAATGCGGCGCGCGCCTGGGCGCAGTTGGCCAAGCGAGCGGGCCAACGATACATGGTGATGACCACCAAGCACCACGAGGGCTTTTGCAACTGGGACACCAAGCTGACCGATTACAACGCCATGCAGCAGGGACCGGGGCGCGACCTGGTGCGGGAATACGTGGATGCGGCGCGCGCCGAAGGGCTGCGCGTGGGCTTTTATTACTCACTGATGGATTGGCACCACCCCGACGGCGCACGCTCGAAGACCGACGAGGCGGCGCGCCGGCGGTTCGTCGATTACACGCACGGGCTGATCCGCGAGCTGATGACGAATTACGGCAAAATCGATGTGCTGTGGTACGACGTGGATTGGCCCCTCACGCCGGACGAGTGGGAATCGGAGAAGATGAACGCGATGGTCTTCGAGCTGCAGCCGGAAATCATCGTCAACAACCGGAATGGACTGCCGGGGGATTTTTCGACGCCGGAGCAGCACATCGAGGCTTCCGAGGCCGGCCGCGCCTGGGAGACTTGCATGACGCTGAACGATAGTTGGGGCTTCAACCGCTATGACCATGCGTGGAAGACGCCGGAGGTCATCGTCGACAACCTGGCCACGGTTTCGAAAGGCGGCGGCAACTATCTTCTGAACATTGGGCCTGAGCCCGATGGCTCCATTCCGCCGGCTTCGGTTGAAGTGCTGGAGACAGTGGGCAAGTGGCTGGAGACCAACGGCAAAGCATTCTATGGGACAGACCGTTGCAACGCGGGCGGCAACGTGAACGCCAACTATACGCGACGGGGCAACACGCTTTATATTCATCAACATTTCTGGCCAGGTCATACGCCGGCTGCGGAGTGGCTCAGCTTTTACCAGCCGGAGGCGGTGATCGCGATTGGTGGACTTAAGCCCAAGGCGCTTTCGGCGCGGCTGCTCAAAACCGGGCAAAAGGTCAAGTTCACCCAGGACGAGTTCAGCCTGCGCCTGACCGGCTTGCCGATCGAGGCTCCGGATCAACCCGCCACGGTGATCGAAGTGGAATGCGATGGCGAGCCGATGGTGGATCATGCGGCGATGCGGCCGCTGTGGCCGCGGTACAAGGTGGGCATCAGCGGGTAAATTGCGCAGCGAAGTCGAATCACCGGAGAGGAAGTCCCATTCTGCGGGAAGGCTGCGCCGGGCGAATGGCGCCGTCGCGCGCGCGGTGTTGGCTTTTCCATCCTGACGGTACAAGGCGTCTTCGGCCCTGCGGTGATGTGGCGTGAGCATGCCAACGTGCTCAAGGTGTGTTCCGGATCACGTCCTTTGGGGTTCTTCATCACATCGAGGCAAGGTCAATAGGGCGCGTAATGTCCTCATGGACTCAGTCCTATGGAGGATTTTATGTTGAAGCGCCTTTTCTTGACCGCTTTGGCCGCGGCTGTGGTTGTGGGCATGGGATATGCGCAGCAATCCACGACAAAGGTCAACATCCGGGTGAACAGGACACCGGCTTACAGCGGCAAACAGATGTACACCAGCTATTGCGCGTCGTGCCACGGCTTCGATGGCCGGGGCAATGGTCCGGTTGCCGCTGCACTGAAGGTTGCGCCGAGCGATCTGACGGTGTTAAGCAAAGATCATAACGGAAAGTTTCCGTCCACGCACGTGATGGCGGTGCTCGAATTTGGCACGGAAACGCCGGCGCACGGCACTGCCGAAATGCCGATATGGGGTCCGATCTTCGGGGACATGGATCGCGGGAGCACCACGCATGATGTTCAGACCCTGAGAGTCAGCAACCTGACGCGCTACGTGGAGACACTGCAGACCAAGTAAACGCGACGCGGATGGTTTTGCTCTCTGAGCAGGGCATAATACCCTGCTGAGGGGGCCTATGAGCAAGCCG
>JASHUH010000217.1 GCA_030040115.1 Acidobacteriaceae bacterium
AAGTGCCAGCACCACTTCAAGCTGAACGCCCGCAAGCGCATCGAGATGCTGCTGGAGCCGGGGTTCGAACTGGTGGACACCGGTTTGTGCTCCACCGATCCGCTGAGCTTCACCGACGTGAAACCCTACAAACAGCGACTCGTGAGAGCGCGCGAGGAGACGGGGCTGGCCGACGCGATTTTGAGCGCTACGGGCCGGCTGGGGCCGCATAGCGTGGTGATAAGCGCCATGGAGTATGCGTTTATTGGCGGCTCCATGGGCGCGGTGGTGGGAGAGACGATCGCGCGGGCCGTGGATCGGGCGCGCGCGCAGCGGAAGCCCCTGATCGTGGTGGCGGCGTCGGGCGGCGCGCGCATGATGGAGGGCGTGGTGAGCCTGATGCAGATGGCGAAAATCTCCACGGCGCTGGCGCAGCTCGATGACGCCAAGGTCCCGTACATCAGCGTGCTCACCGATCCCACCACGGGCGGCGTGACGGCGAGCTTCGCCATGCTGGGCGACCTGAACATCGCCGAGCCGGGGGCGCTGATCGGCTTTGCCGGGCCGCGGGTGATCGAACAGACTATCCGGCAGAAGCTGCCCGAAGGCTTTCAGCGGTCGGAGTTTTTGCTGGAAAAAGGATTTCTGGACGCGGTGGTTCCGCGCCAGGATCTGAAGCGCTATCTCATCCGGGCGCTGGAATTCATGAAGACGTGAGAGATGCAGCTTCCAGCCGCTAGCTCTCAGCTCTCAGCTTTACGTTTTGCTTCTTGGCGGCCATCGGTTAGAAAATGATTTTCCCTCCCAGAATCACAAAGCGATTTCCAGAAGTATAGTTCGACGGGCTGGAGACGCTTCCCGAGGCGTTTTCTGCGTTGCTGGTGAAATTGCTGGCCCCGATATAAGGATTGCCGACCCCAAGGAACATCTGGTTGAGGGCGTTATAGACGGCCATCGAAAGTTGCGCCGAGACGCGCTCGGTAATGGGGATGGTTTTGACCGCCGTGAGGTCGAGATCGCTATAGGACTGGCCGCGCAGCAAGCTGCGGCTGGAGCCGGGGTAGGGATTGCCGACCGCCATCGCGTAGGCCTGGTTGTTGACGATCCAGTGGGACTGGGTGGGGTCGGTGGGCGTGCCGGGATTATAGTTTCCATTGGCGTCGAAGCTGTCGCTGTTATAGACCACGTAAGTGGGCGCGCCGAGGACCGGAGAATAGGGGGTTGCGCTGTTCACGTAGGGATTAAGATAGGCGACGGTGTCGATGGGCGCCCTTTTGTTGGAGAGCACGAGCCGGCAAGTGTCGAAGCCAACGAAATCGGCGTTGAAGGCTCCGTCGCAGAAACTGGTGTCACCGGTGTATCCATCGACGTCGATGGGCTGGTAGGGAGTGTAGACCTGGCCGCTGCGGTAGCGATAGAGACCGGTGAAGAGAAAGCCGTTTGCGGCGCGCCCCGGGAGCCCGTTGCCCTTGATGAGTTTGGGGACATTGTAGATGAATCCAATACCAACCGTGTTGGGGAAATCGTTGCCGCTCAAGCCGCGTTCGGGAGCACTGGGAGCGAGAGGGTTCTGAGCATAGGCGATGGTGTTGCCGCCGGACCCGGTGCTGCGAGCTGCATCAGTGGTGTTGTTCATCGCCTTGCTGAACGTGTAGGAAACCGTCGAGGTCAGGCCGTGATAGTTCTGCGTGGTTAAGTTCAATTCCAGGGCGTTGTAGTTGGCCCAGCCGCCGTTGGTGAATTCCGAGACATTGAAGTAGTTGCAATTGAGGCGCCCATAGCCGGTGGCTCCCGGTGTGGAGCAAAGCGAGGAGGGGGAAACAACGCTGGGGAAGGCGGTGGCCACGGGCAGCAAATAGGGATTGGCGTCGATGGATTGGAAATCGTCTGTGGTCTTCGCGCCCACATAGCGCGCTTCCACGACGGCTGAGCCGCCTAACTGGTGGTCGACGCCGAGCGTGTAAGTTTGCACGTAGGGAGTACGGAAGTTGGACGGAAAGGTGGTCTCGTTGTCCAGACGCGGGTCTCCGCCGGTGGGCAAATTGGAGAGGTTAAGGGCGCGGTAGTCGGCGCTGAGGAGGGAGCCATTGGAGGGGAGGCAGGAATTGGCGCCGCAGTAGAAGGCGCCTTCGTTGCTCGCCGGCGCTCCATCGGCGACGTCAGTGAACATGTTGTAAAACGCGGGATTGGCGTTAATCGCGTAGCCGGCGCGAACGACCAGCTTTCTATCAAAGCCGGGGTTCCAAGCCAGGCCGATGCGAGGCTCGAAGTTGGTGTAGACCTGGTTGGCTTGAGGAACGGTGCGGGCGTCCAGGGGCAAAGACGAGGCCCAGAAAGCGGTGTTTGGATTGGACTCGCGGGCGACGGTTTCCTGGTGCAGCTTGTTGACCGCCTGGCTGAAGAACTCCCAGCGCACGCCGAGGTGGAGGGTCAGGGTGGGCAGCGCCTTCCAGTCGTCCTGAAAGTAGGCGGCGACGTCGGGTTCAGTGAATGGGATAACTACATTGCCGTTGTCCAGATAGGAGTAACCGGATGCGCCGCCGAGACCGACGTTTGGCGCGCCGAGCAGATTGCTAAGCGTTCCGTAAATCGGAAAACCGAGGTAATAGAACAGGCCTGCGTTCGGAGAATTCTGGTAATCGAATTCACCACCGAAGAGAATGGTCTGCGCGCCATGGGTCCAAGTGGCGTTGTTCTGCACCTGGGTGACTTTGACAGTTCGGCCTTGGGGATAGAGAACGTCGCCGCCAAAGGGTGAGTCGTCGTTGGCGCCGGTAAAGTACACCTCCGCGGGGCAAGCGCCGAAATCGGTCGCTACGCAGTCCGGATACGCTCCACCTTCGTAGTAAAGCTTGGATTGCTGAAAGCTGTAGCGCAACTGGTCAAGAAAATGCGCAGTGAATGTGTGCGTCCAATCGGCCCCGACGGAGTAGGTTTTCACCGGGTTGTCCACAAAGTCGCCAGCGGCGATCGAGTAAGTGCCGGAGACGGCTGTGGCGACCTCGGGCTGATAGAAATAGCGCAGAAAGAGATGATCTTTTGCCGTCGGTTGCCAGTCGGCGCGGGCCAACTCTTCCTGGTCATTGAAAACCCTGGGGAGGGTGCGTTGGACGCCGGCGACTTCAACGGAAGCTGACCTGCCGGAAGCATCGGTGAGCGTCTCCATGACCGCAGTGCCGGGAATCGGTTGCGGATTGCCCTGCTTGACGGCGTAGGGGCCAAAGTTGAGGAGGGCGGCGACGCCGGGATCACCAGAGAAGGCGGATTGCAGGGTGGCAAGGCCGGTGGGGTCGGGAGTGAGGTCAGGCAGAGACTGAGAGGGTGCGGCTCCCTGGCGCTGGCGATCCCAATACGTGCTGAAGAAGAAGAAGAGCTTGTTGCGAAGGATGGGGCCCCCGATGGTGGCGCCGGCGCGGTTTTCGACAAAGCGAGGAAGAACCGGCGCCACGCAGCCAGTGGAGGCGCTGAAGCCAGAAGAGCAATAACCGAAGAGTGGGTTCTTTTCGTAGTTGGTGAGCGAGCTGAGAAACTGGCTCTGGTAGAGGTCAAAGGCGGAGCCGTGAAAGAAATTGGTTCCGGATTTGGTGATGTAATTCTCCACCGCGCCAGCGTTGCGGCCGTACTGGGCGCTGTAGTCGTTGGTGATGACCTGGATTTCCTGAATGGCGTCCTGGTTGCCGAAGTACACCTGCGGGCCGCCGACGGAGTTATCGTTATTCGATTGGCCATCGATTTCGAAGTTGTTATAGCGGCCGTTCTGGCCGTTGACGGAGTAGTTGTCGCCGTTAACGTTGGAGAATTCGTCGTCGCCAGTGGCCACAGCGCCGGGAATGAGTTCGACGACAGTGTCGAAGCCGTTGTTGAGCGGCAGAGTTTGCATCTGCTCGGCGCCGAAGTTGGTGGTGACCTGAGAGTCGCTGGTTTCAAGCAGGGAGGCGGCGGAGCCGTTGACTTCAATTTGCTCGGTGGCGCCGATCTTGAGCTTAATGTTGTTCAGGTTGGTGGTGACGCCGGCCAGGACATGAACATCGTTGACGGTCTCGAGAGAGAAGTTTTTGGCGGTGACGGCGACCTGGTAGGTTCCGATGGGAACGGCGAAGAAATTGAACGCGCCTTCCCCGTTGGACTGGGCCTCAAGGGCCAGACCGTTGGCTTGATTGGTGAGCCGAGCCTGGGCGCCGGGGATGACGGCGCCGGAAGGATCTGTAACGGTTCCCGAGACTGTGCCGGTGGTGATTCCTTGAGCGGGCGCGAGGGTGGCTATGGCAAGCGCAGCGACGCAAAGAATGAGAATTCCGGGCCTGCGCATCTTGGCTTTCCTCCGTAGGGGGTTAGCAAGTTATAGCCCTCGTGCAATGCGAAACCCCGCCGACAAAAGGACCAATGCGTATTCGGGCGCCCGACATGGCGCATGCCGCGGAAACGGGAGAGGCGACGTCATAGCAAAAGGCTGCTTATGAAACGAGTATGCGATTCCTAAACGTGCATGTAAAGAACAAAATACGAGGTTGAAGCGGGTCGACCAATTCCCCAAACGGGGTATCGGAATCTGAATAAATCTCGATTTTCGGGTTGAGCAGGCGCTCCCCGCGCGACGAGAGGAGCGCCTGCAATGATTGCGGTTGCGGTCAGCTTCGCAGGGCAACGCGGATATGGAGCTCCTTTAATTGCTGCTCGGGCACGGTGGTGGGGGCTTCGGCCATGAGGTCGATGGCCTTGGCGGTTTTGGGGAAGGCGATGACTTCGCGCAGGCTGGGGGCGCCGGCGAGCAGCATGACGATGCGATCGAGGCCGAGGGCGATGCCGCCGTGGGGCGGGGCGCCGTATTCGAGAGCGTCCAAGAAGAAGCCGAAGCGCTTGCGGGCTTCTTCATCGCTGATGCCGAGCGAGGCGAAGACGTGCTGCTGGATGTCTTTGCGGTGAATACGGATGGAGCCGGAGCCGAGCTCGAGGCCGTTCATGGCGAGGTCGTAGCAGTTGGCGCGGACACTGGCGGGGTCGCTGACCAGGTTGGCCATGTCGGCTTCATAAGGCGCGGTGAAGGGATGATGTGCGGGCACCCACTTGGCCGACGCCAGGTCGTACTCGAACATGGGGAAATCGGTGAGCCAGATGGGATAGAAAGCCTGGGCGCCGTCGATGAGCGGGGAAGATGCGCTGCGCGTGCGCGCGTTTTGGACGGCTTCATCGGTGACGCGAAAGGCCTGGTGACGGCCGGCGTATTTTTTGGCGAGCTCGGAGCGGAAGTTGCCGGCCGCGGCATAGACGTTGATTTCGCGCTCGGAAAGGCGGTCGGGAAACTTGGTGTCGCTGGCCTTGATGGGATGGGCGGGGTCGCCGGCCACGATGATGACGAAATCGGCGTCGGCGGCCCGGACGAGCGCGCGAACCTTTGCCGCGGCTTCAGGAAAGCCTTTGGCCAGGCGCTTGAAATCGTCGATGAACTTGGCGCCTTTTTTGCGATCGAAGAGGGGATGATTTTCTTCGCGCTCCTTGCGGCTCAATTCACCAACGGCGGGGATGCGAAAGGCGACCACGGGCAGGGCGGAATCGATTTGCAACGTG
>JASHUH010000218.1 GCA_030040115.1 Acidobacteriaceae bacterium
CGACGACACCGTCGGCGACGCCGCCTTCGGAGAATTCACCTGCGGCACAGGACCCAACGCGGAGACCAACAACAACATCTCCACCGCCGTGCCCGCCAGCCGCACCATGCAGGCTAACTTCCGCATCACTTTCTAGCCTGCCCATCCGCCCGCCCCCAGGGCGTCATGACCGCGCCGCGCCACCGCCCGTCATGACGCTCCGGCGATCCCCGCCCGCAAAACCGAAGCCATTTCCGGGCATTCCGGCGATAAAAAATCGGCGTAGTGCCGAGAAATGTCTAAAACTCGAGAGTAGGGACGATGCGGGTATCGCGGTTACGAGGCAATGGATCCGATTCGTGACGCACAAAATATCGCTATGGAAAACCGCCGTAGACACCTTATGATTGCACCTGTGTTCGATGCGTGAAATGTTAAGGAAAGGAAGACGGGCCACTATGAAGGTTCAGTTCTATCTCTTTACAATCTTCCTTGGAATCATCCTGGATGTGCATCTGGCGATGAACGGCAAGGTAGGAAATACTATCAGCAATCCTCGTGTGGGGAATGCTCTCTTTTGGTGCGTGGGAGCATGTGCTGCTTTGCTTATCGGCATCACGGGATGGCATTCGGGCGTCATCGACGGCTTTAAGCAAGTCCCTCCAGTGTTGTTCATTGCGGGCGCATTAGGCGCGTGTCTGGTCTTTGCAATTGCATGGATGCTGCCCCATGTCGGGGCTCGTGGCGTATTTATTACCCTCATTGCCGGGCAGGTCATTGGAGGGATGGTTCTCTCCCATTTCGGTTGGCTCGATTCACCCGTTCAAAAGGTTGCCCCTATTAATATTATCGGGGCATTAATCATGCTGGGGGGCGTCTTGCTCTCAACGTATAGTAAAGCAATGTAGCCGGTGGCTATCAGCATCCCCAGGTTTCGCATTCCCCTAATCAGGAGTTATTCGGGTGAGAAGACAGCGACTGGGTCAATCAAGCATCGAAGTAAGCGCTCTGGCGCTAGGAACCGACCTGATCGGGAGCAAAATCGAGCACGAAAGATCGTTTGCTCTCCTCGATTTCTATTACGAACTAGGCGGCAATTTTCTCGATACTGGGAACTTCTACGCAAGTTGGATTCCAGGATGCCAAGGAGGCGAAAGCGAAACTACAATCGGTCTGTGGATGAAGGAACGCCGCAATCGGGATGAGATGGTCATCTCGACCAAGCTGGCATTCGATTATCCCGGCTCGCCAGGAGGATTGAGCGCGGGTGAGATTCAGCGCGAATGCGAAATGAGCCTGAGGCGGCTCCAGACGGACAGACTTGACCTTTATCAGGCTCATCGTGACGATCGCAGCGTGCCGATGGAAGAGACGATGGAGGCATTTGATCGCCTGGAGAAAGCAGGCAAAATTCGCATTCTGGGCGCGAGCAATTTGCCGTTGTGGCGCATTTCCGAGGCGAATGTAATTGCCCGAAACAAGTCCTGGACGCCTTATTCCGTGGTCGAACAAAGATATACCTATCTTCGTCCGCGCCACGGCGCGGATTTTGGGCCCCAGATATTTCTGAGCGACGATCTCAAGGATTATGCGTCCTACTATGGAATGACGCTTATGGGATATTCGGTCCTGCTTCGCGGCGCATTTATCCGAGCCGACCGCGAGCTCCCGGTTCAGTTTGCGGGTGGCGACTCATCGGAACGCTTGCAGACGCTGAGCGAAGTATCGCAAGAGTCTGGTTGTACTCCAGCGCAGGCGATTATCGCTTGGATGCGGCAGAGCAAACCTGCGGTGCTTCCAATCATTGCCGGCAGTCAGGAGGCTCAACTTAAGGAGAACATCGATGCGCTGAACGTCACACTGACCGAGGCTCAGATGGAGCGCCTAAACACGGCAGGGAATCCAAGTTTGAAGCAAGGCTGGATTCAGCCGAAGTAATGACAGCTTCTATCGCACCCCCAGGGCATAAGCATACGCTCTTCCCCACTGGCTCTGAGCACGAAGACCGGCAAAACGGGAACGCCGAGGAAAACGGCCCTTGAGGGGCTGACACTGGAGATCAGTTTCCGAGAAGCGCCAGATTGCGCCATGAACGTGGGCCGTTGGCGCAAGCGGCGAGCGTAGCCGGGGTGGCAAGAGCGCCTGGAGTCAAGGCGAACCAGGTATGCAAGTGCGCCGAGCCTCCGACCGGGCGAATGATGCCTCAAGGATATTGGGCCAATCCACACATAAGACCACGTTGTGGTCTCACGAGCGAACCAAGCATGGTGCGCCGCGAAAACGGCGTACTTATTCCGTGTCAGGATCGGGAAGAATGATGTCGCGGACGATTGAGTTCATTTCCGCGCAGCCCGCGATAAACTGCCGGAGAGTTCTACGCGTGCAGGGGAAGGTGTCAAACTCTTCTATTGTCAAGCCATCCTCGTTATAGGCGCGCTCAAAATCGGGAAATTTTCTAAGTAGCGCCGAGACAATCTTCT
Organism: Acidobacteriaceae bacterium; assembly: GCA_030040115.1. Classification (GTDB taxonomy): domain Bacteria; phylum Acidobacteriota; class Terriglobia; order Terriglobales; family Acidobacteriaceae; genus Telmatobacter. The sequence goes on from JASHUH010000218.1 coordinate 2,460, forward strand.
TGTCGACCGGAGTATCAATGCGCGGGATGACTTCAACATCACTGGCGTTATATCGGCGCTGCCAGGCATAGGGCGGAGAGATCACCACATCGCCGCCGATGAATTCACTCCAATGCATGTGATTGCGAAACGCCGCGGAAAGAAGCCGCACGCGGTATCCGCGCTCGCGATAGATCTGATACGCCTTTTTGAAAACCGCGACCCCGGCCCATTCCAGATAGCCTGGATCGATCGAAAGATCTCTTCGCTCCAAGGCCACCTTCAACCAATCATCGAGCCGCCCAACCATCAGCGTGCAAACGGAGCCCATGGTAGAGACGTCGAGTCCTTCGGCTTCCCGGCGCTTCATACCGCGCTCCATAGCCTCTGCGATGGCTATGGCCTGCGGCAGCGTAAAGCTGACCGTCGCATTGATGCTGATACCCTTGTAGATTGCCTCTTCGATTGCGGCAATTCCAGCGCGCGTGGCGGCAATCTTTACGATCATGTTCGGGGCGAGTCGATTGAAGTGGATGGCCTGAGCGAGCATTGCATCGCAGTTGCGATAGTTCCTGGGATCGGTCTGAATGGAAAGACGTCCATTGCGGCCACCTTCGCGGTCGAAAATCGGCTTAAGTAACTTAGCCGCACTTGTGGAAATCTCTTCGACGATTTTCCAGCCGATTTCATCTTCGGTGGCCAGCGGATTGCTCCTGGCCAGTTCCTGAATGCGGCTCTTCCAAACCGGCATCTCCTTTTTGAGAACGGACACGGCGATGACCGGATTACAAGTGGCTCCCACAGCCCCATGCTCGATGGAATAGGTTAACTCTTCGATGGAAGAAGAATCATTCCACAGACAAGTGGGTGTAGTCTGGGTCATTTGGAATAACGGACTCTTGTATTCAAGCTGTACGTCCATCTGCCCCATTCGTGCTCCGGAATATGGAGACTTATGATGAAAAACTAACATCCTGCACGGTTTGGGTCAAGAAATTGTGTCGGTCGATCCCGTTTTTTCCCATAGGAACTCTCGCATCCATTTGCTTTCGCGGACCCATACCAGAAGAAACGAAATCATGCGCCGTTCGCAGAACAAAAATAGACGTTGACGAGAAAGAACGCATCTTGTTCCTGGCGCCGGCGGGTATTGGCGTGAACTCCTCCTCCGCCGCCGACCTTACGCATTGTGACGCGCGAGACTCCTGAACGGATCAATCTCTTCTTGTTCAGTCCCACTCAACTGCGTTCTCCTACTGCGGGCGGAGAGAGCTCAGGCGGGATTTCTCAGCTGTGATGGCCTGATCCTGTTGCGTCCGCAAAAGTTCCTGTCCTTTTTCGGCCATTTGCCGGGCCCGCTGCACATCTCCCAAGCGTGCATAGAGCCGGCTAAGCTGGAAATACGCGCCGGAATAAGAATCGTTTATCCGAAGTACGCTTTCAAATTCTCCCTGCGCTTTTTTCAATTGGCCGTTTTGAAAATAGATCATTCCCAGTTTGTAATGGGGCTCTACGACATCGGGATTCAGTTGTTCGGAGCGGGTAAAAGCTTCAATTGCCTGGTCCTGCCGGCCCAAATCGGACGAGACGAGACCGAACGCATATTCGAGGGCAAAATCAGGCGCGACACGCGTTCTTCCTTCAGTTAGCACTTTCATCGCCGTTTGCTCATCCCCGTCCTTCATATATGTCTGAGCCAGCGCTACGTAGCCCAAGGCGATTTCCGGGTGCATCGCAATAGCCTGTCGATATTCAGGGATCGCCTGTTCGTGGCTGCCCCGCATCATTTCGATGGCGCCTAATCGGATTCTCAGCGCATATGGGTCCGCAACCTGAGCGATCCCTTGGCTCACAATCTTAGCTGCTTCGTCGTACCGATTTAAATCCATCAAAAGGCGAGTGCAGTCCAGATAGCGGTCAGGGTTAGCAGGGTCCGCGCTGATGGCCTTCTGGTAGGCGTTCAAGGCCAGCGAAGAATTCCCCGCGTACTCCGCAGCCGAAGCGACCATAGCCAAAATTTTCGGATCACCACTGTGCTGATCTTCCATGGACGCGAGCAGATTCAAGGCCTCAGCCGTTTGCTTCGCTTTTGCGAGCGTTACCGCCAGGTCATATTGGGTTTCCCACGAATCTGGAGTCATCTGAAGCAGACGGCGATAAAACTTGGCCGAATCGACATACAAGCCTTTATCGTCAAAATCTCTAGCCAGTTGATATTTCTGCTTGACCGATAAACCCGATCCGCTCCACACAAGATCCGCAAGCTTTTCCGCCTGTTCTGTTGCTCCGCAGCGTAGACTTGCCTCGATGGCTAATGTTGCGGTGTCTGAGTCAGACTTGAGGAGATCCTTAGCCGCATCGATATTGGCAATAGCTTCTCGATCGCGCTGCGTCGATAGATAAAGGATGACGAGATAGTAGTGAATTACCCGGTCGGCGCCATCGAGCGCGAGCGCAGACTTCAATTGCGCTTCCGCCGGCCCATATTGTCCGGCTTGCAGATAGTTAAAAGCCAGATTTTTGCGCGCTTCCGGGTAGCGGGGGTTCAGCCGGATCGAAAGTTGATAGGCTCGGTTTGCATCATCGATTTGACCGAGTTTGGTCTCTGTGATGCCAATAAGGTTTTCGAGGGATGCGTCATTTGGCACCAGGCGTTGAGCCGCACGGAACTCGCTCAATGCGTCTTTGTATCGGCCCTCGCGAAACGAAGCGACCCCTTGCCGTAAAGCATCCGTCTGTGCATAGATGGTTGCGATTAGCAAAAAGGGCATTACGAACCGGATTTGGCGTGGAAACTTCATTGAGACAATTTCTGAAATGTCGCCATCTCCGACTCGGAGTGAGATAGACTGTCAAGTTTGAGTTTGCGGCTGATCTCGAATTGTTTTCCAGCCTTCATGTTCTGCCCGACGGCACGGTAAACCAAGCCCAACTGAAAGTGTACAGAACCATCGAGGTCATATTGCGCCACATCCTGGAACTGCGCGATTGCTTTCGTATACTGCTTCTGCGCGTAGTAGGCCTTGCCCAACTGCTGATGCGCCGATTGAAGCTTCGGGTCTTCTTTGATCGCTCGCTCCAGGTATGGGATTGCCTTTGCCGAATCCGTTCGCTCCAGGTAAATTTCGCCGACGTCCGCATTGGCTTCTGCACTTTCCGGATTCAGACGCAATTCCTCGTCAAGGGCAGGCAGTGCTTCGTCCGGGCGATGCATCTTCAGGAGGATTCCGCCTACTGCAAGGTGTATTCCGGTGAGGTTCGGCGCCATTCGTTCGACGATCGCGTACTCCGCAAGCGCTTGATCGTTTCTCTGCATCTGCTGATAGATTTCTGCTAATGCCTGATGCGCTGGATAAGAGTCGGGGGCCGTCGCCAGGAGTTTTTCGAGCGCTTCGCGGGAGAGAGAATGATAGACCTCGGCCAGGAGATATCGGGCCTGATAGTCGAGATTATGGGCGCTGAGCCACGAGTTTAAGGTTACCTCCGCCGCGTTCAGTCGCCCCCCGTCAAAATCGATCGCTGCGCGACCATAGGAACTGGTAGATGTCGATCGCGGCGCGCTCGCCACGAATTGCTTCCACGCCGCCAGCGACAAATCGTCCTGCCCGAGGCGATGTTCGACGAGTGCGACGGCCAAGGCCCGCGCGGCGCTGGGCGGAGCATCTGTTAGAACAGGTAGACCGGCGCGCAGATGTTCTCCTTCCTCCTTGCTCACCTTGAACAGGTCAGGCGCCGAGAACTGCGGCATTCCTAAAGCGTGTGCCGTCTCCTCGGGAGAAACCGCGATGGCTGATTTTAAAAGCGGCAGAGAATCGCCCGGTTTCCCGTTGAGCAGCGCAATTTCAGCCAGCTTTGCCATGGCGGCCGCAGACTTTGGATCGACTTGCAGTTCCTTGTGGTACTCCTCGGCAGCGAGATCAAATTCCTGGTTCTGAAAAGCGATCTCTCCCAAACCGTAATGGGCGCCATGCCAGTGCGGATCTTGCTCGAGGGCCCGGAAGTAGTGGGCCCTCGCATTTTGCCACATCTGCTCGTCCTTATATATATCGCCGTACACCATGTGCCGCAGGGGGCTGGCCGCGGCCCCCGTCAGCACGCGCTCGATTTGCTCGTCAGCCGCCCGGCGATAAAGCTGCCCGAGATCAAGAAGGAGAATGGGTTCGGATGGGAAGAGGACGCTGGCCTTCTGAAGATATTCGAGGGCCACATCGAGTCGGTCTTCGTCGCTGTATGCCTGACTCAGCCAGGTATAGACCTGTTCGTTCTTTGGTTCCACGCGAAGAGACCGCTGGAGATGCGGAATCGCTTGGGTAGGCTCGTCCTGCTTAAGATAGTCGATGCCCAGATAAAGACTTACGCCCGGCAATCCGGGTTTGAGATTCTCCGCCTGACTAAGAGCATGCGCTGATTGCGCGTATTTACCCTGGGCATTATAGACCAATCCCAAACTTGCATAGGCTTCCGCCGCATCGGGAAGAAGGTGAATAACTTTCAGATATTCCTGGGCGGCATGATCGAGCAATCCCGCACTCTGCGCTTGCTGTGCTGCTGCAAAGTGCTGTGCAGCTTCGCTGTTCACGTCCTCCGCCGTCCCTGGAAGTGAACTCATGTAAAAACAGAAACCCATTGCAATGATCCATCCAGGGCCGCGTCGACGACTCCTATGGATGATCATTGCTTTAGCCTCCATTTGTACTTGCCTATACTATATTGCGCCTCCCTTGCCGCGTAAACGCCGGGTGCCCCGGTAGGCTTCGGTGTTTGGGGGGCGCCGGGACGTCATGACGGGCGGTGGCGCGGCGCGGTCATGACGCCCTGGGGGCGGGCGGATGGGCAGGCTAGAAAGTGATGCGGAAGTTAGCCTGCATGGTGCGGCTGGCGGGCACGGCGGTGGAGATGTTGTTGTTGGTCTCCGCGTTGGGTCCTGTGCCGCAGGTGAATTCTCCGAAGGCGGCGTCGCCGACGGTGTCGTCG
>JASHUH010000219.1 GCA_030040115.1 Acidobacteriaceae bacterium
GCAGCCAGCCGGTGCGCTCCCAGGGAAAAACGATGCGATTGCCGGCGGTCCAATCAAGCTGCCGGTCGCCCTCAGTAGGATGAAAGACGCTGCCCGGCCCCGCGGAGGCTCGCCAGATTTCACGCCCGGCGCCGGTAGCGGCATCGGCCACACGAATGGACCAGGGCGGGCCCGAACGCTGCGGCTTAAAGATACTGTCCGGCGGCAGCAACAGGGTGCGTGCGAAGGCGACGGAGCGGCTGTCGGGAGACCACACGGGCGCGATATCGATGTCGGTGGAAGGATCGAGATAGCGGAGCGTCTTGGACGTGAAGGAATAAACGCCCACGAAGCCGTGATCGCTGCGGCCGCTGGTGAAGGCCAGCGATTGGCCGTCGGGCGACCAGCGCAGTCCGCCGATCCGGCCGCGCGTATGTAGCAACTGCAGTGGCTTCGCCGCCGGATCGCGCAAATCGACGGTCCAGATCTGATCGTCCTTGAAGTAGGCAACCGTGGCGCCGTCCGGCGAAACCGCCGGCGCGCGCCCCGCAGCCAGCTTGTGCGGAGCGCCCCCGGCGGCGGCAACCACCCAAATATCCTGCTCCACCCCCTCGGGCAACAAATCGGGGTTGGGGCCGGGCCGTTCAGGGAACTCGAAGTCGCCGCCGCGAACATAAACGATGTGCTCGCCGTCCGGCGTCCACGTTACGTTGCCAATGTCGATGCCGTCGTCGCCGGTGTCGTCGGTCAGCCGGCGCACCGTGAAGCTTGCACCGGAAGGGATGGCGACATACAAATTGCGGCGGCCCTGCTCATTGGCCACCCACGAGAGATCGCCGCCTTTGGGCGCTGCCTCGAGACCAAGATTGAACGGCGCGCTCAGCACCTGCGCCAGCGTGAATCCTTGTCCGGCCCATGCAGCAAGCGATCCCCAGCAAACCAGCAAACCACCGGCAACGGCGGCGATCCGGTGCATCGTAATCTCCCTTGAATCATTTCGCGCGTGGACGCGACATCGCGACTCTTTTGCCCGGGCAATCAAACGTTCCCGGACTTCGTCGCCTTGATCAGGTGATCCGCGGCGCGAAAGGCAAGCGCCTCGATGGTCATGGTGGGATGGTTGCGTCCTCCGGTCACAAAACTGCTGCCGTCGACGACGAACAGGTTGGGGACATCGTGTGCGCGGTGAAATTTGTCCACCACCGATTTCCGCGGATCGTTTCCCATCCGGCAGGTGCCCCGGCTGTGCGCGCCGCCGCGAGCGTCGGACACCGGCTCCGCCCAGACCGTGGTGGCTCCTGCGGCATCGAGAATCTCCAGCGACCTTTGCCGGAAAAACTCCATGCACTTCACGTCGTCGGGATGACTGGTGCTGGTGAGGCGCATGGCCGCCAAGCCCCACGCGTCCCTTACGTCGGGATCGAGATCGACGCAATTGGTTTCCAGCGGCAACTGGGTGATGAAACTGGCGATGGTGAGCTTGCGGTTGGCTTGTTCGCGCAGGGCTTTCTTATATTCCGCGCCCCACTTGGGCGCCAGGTGAGGACCCTGCACCCCATATTGAATCGGCTCTTCCTGGCCGCGCCCGGTCATGCGTCCGCCGCCATAGAAACCTCGCTTGGGATCGGTGGGCACGTAGTCCATAATGGCCGCACCGCTCACGATGCCTTTGTATTCGTTCAGCGGATGTTCGAACAAACCGTTGGCGTTGCTGAAATTTCCCGACATCAAGTATTTGCCCACCAACCCGCTCGAATTCGCCAGGCCATCGGGAAAGTGCGCCGATTTCGAAAGCAGCAGCAGGCGGGGAGTTTCCAGCCCATTGGCGCTCAAGACAACCGCCTTGGCCTTTTGAAACACCTCCCGCTTCGCCGCGTCGAAATAAATGGCGCCGGTTACCCGGCCATTGGCGCCCACCTTGATTTCATGCACATAGCTATGCGGCCGAATCTCGCACCGGCCGGTCTGCTCCGCAATGGGAATCATGGTGACCGCAGTGCTCGAGCGCGCCTTCACCTGGCAGCCAAATCCTGAGCACATGCCGCAACTCACGCAGGCTGAACGGCCCTGGTAAGGCTCGCTCAGAATCGCCGCCACATTGGGAACCACAGTAAGCCCCAGCTTGGCCGCCGCAATCTTGAGCAACGCGCCCGAGGCCTTCTCCGGCAGCGGCTTGACCGGGTACGGCTTCGACATGGGCGCAAAGAATGGCGAGTCGACCCGCAAACCGGACACGCCCAACTCCCATTCCGCCTTGGTGTAGTAGGGCTCCAACTCGTCGTAGCCGATCGGCCAATCCGCCATTCCGGTTCCGGCAATCGTGCCCACGTGCGTGGCTTCGTTGAACTCATACGGGAGATGGCGCCAACTGCTGGCGCCGTAGGTCACGGTCCCGCCGCCGAGCACGCACCCATACCGGGAAGAGCCAGGCCCGGCCTTCTCGCCGGCGTGCTTCCGGTATGTATTCGGCTGCAGCTTGAGGTCCGACATCAAGCGGTCCGCGGGCGCCGGATACATGCCCAGCAATTCGTCTTTGTTGTAGTCCTGCTCGTGGCCGTAGCAGCCCGGGCCGCCCTGCTCCAGCACCACCACGCTAAAGCCGGCCACCGAGAGCTCCTTGGCCATAATGCCACCGGCCGCTCCGGAACCAATCACCACAAAATCGACTTCTTCCGTTGGCGTGTAACTGACCATAAGTGACCTCCGGTTCCAGGCTTTGCCGTAGTTAGAGGAAGTGAATCACTCTCGTGCCGCTAGTGAACACCGGGCAAACAACCTACTCGCTGCGCGCGTCGTAATAACCGAACGGGGGATTAAATTTCAGCGTGTCTTCGAAGCCGATCAGTTTCCAGCCCGCCTCGTCGCAATTCCCGCCATGGCTGGGCGAGGCGAACATGCCCATAATAGTGTCCCTGCGCACCTCCGCGAAAAACCGCGTGTGCTCCATCGCCGTGAGCAACTGGACCTGCTGTTGCGGAGTCAGCGCCGAAAATCTGTCCACGCCGGGGAACATT
>JASHUH010000220.1 GCA_030040115.1 Acidobacteriaceae bacterium
CTGGAAATGGTCGAGCGCGGCATCGCCCGCGACGGGTATTCCGTACTTTCACTCTCTGGAGAAGCCATTGGGCAGGTGACTTCCGGTTCGCCGGCGCCATTTCTCAAAGCCAACATCGCCATGGCGCTGGTTCCGGCCGCGGCCGTCGCCTCCGGCGAAGATCTGCTGGTCGATGTGCGCGGAAACCGCGTGCGCGCCAGGCAGGTTCCATTGCCGTTCTACAAGCGTCCAAAAAAATGAACCCGTTCTGATGCCTTCGCCTTTCGCCTTCTTTGGCAATGTTTTCGGCCGCAATTTGAAACCCAATCAATGCCTGCCAAACCGGTAGACGACTGCCCCGGAAAAGCCGCGGCTGGCTTGAACGGTACTGCCGTACCCGGTGAAAAAGTATTCGGGGGCAAGCCGCAAAGCGAGGCTGGGCGAAATGTTGTACTCACCCACCAGGCCTGCGCTGATGCCAAAAGTGGTGCCGTCGGGATAGAGGAGGCAACTGCTGGGTCCGGAGTAGCAAAGACTGCCTTCGCCGTTCGTATCCCCGGTGAAATTACCGTGTGAGGCGCCGCCCAGGAACCGGGCTGCGATATCGAATTTGGGCTGCTCATAAAAGCGATAGACGGGTCCGAGGAGGACGTCGTATTGGCTGATTTGAGGACGCGTGAATCCGCCTTGGGAAAGCGGGCTCAATCCGACGTAGGCAATGCCGAAGTAGCCGCGGGCGTCAAGATCGACGCCCAATCGCTCCGTGTAATAGCGGGTGAGACCGAAATTCCAGGCATAGAAAGTGGTCCGCTGGCGGGACGGACCGGGAGTGAAGCGCAGATAGCCCAACGACATGTAGGTGTCGAACAGGTGATCGTAGGCGTCGTGAATGGCCGTGGCCCGGCGCTGCTGGCGGCGCAGGCGGATGCGCGCCTGCACACTCATCTGCTGTGGGGTTTCAGCGGGTTGCTGCGCCTGGCTCTGGCTCTGCGGATCCTGGCTGGAAGAGCTGCTGCTCGATGACTGCGCCGGCAAAGCCAGGGCGGAACACAACGCAAACGCCAGAAATAAGGCACGGGACCGAAGTGCTTGCATCGCTTTCGCGTTTCCTCCACGGAACAACCGGTGTGACGAATCGCCGCACATCCCTCGTCCCGCTCGCAGAAGACGCACTCTCTGATCGGGCTGAGGCTCCCGGCAATTCGATACCTCCTTGCCAGGCCGGTTCGAGTACGGAAGCAGGAACGCCGCGACAGAGTCAATGCGATGCTTCCCCATACCGTATATACCGTATTAAATCATCCGGGGCGAGGGTCGCGCGCGCTGCCGGGAACACGCTGGAGCGATTGGCTAAATTTTGCTTTGTGAAAGAGGCAACGCATTGATACCGTAGGATCAATAGGCAACGGAGGCTAAACCCTAAAATATGGGCCGTTTCATTGTAGGTATTCTTGTCGGTATCATTCTGGTCCCCCTGGGCGTCATGGCTTGGTTTCGCTACGGTCAACCGCCGGTTGCGGTGAGCGATCATCCCCTTCCAGACGAGCGGCTCATCGTCAGTGTTCCGCTACACACGCGGATCGACCAGCAGATGGTCAAAACCCCGCCCCTCCAGGCCGATGAGGCGACGTTCGTGGCGGGGGCCCAGATCTATCGCGACAACTGCGCGGTGTGCCATGGCTTCCACGGCAAACCTTCCACCATTGCCGCCCACATGTATCCCAAGGTCCCGCAGCTCTGGGAAAAACACCACAACGGAACGGTCGTCGGGGTCAGCGACGATCCACCCGGCGAAACCTATTGGAAGGTCTCGAACGGCATCCGACTCTCCGGAATGCCATCCTTTAAGGACACGTTGTCGGAGACCCAGATGTGGCAGGTAAGTCTGCTGCTGGCCAACGCCGACAAACCCCTGCCGCCTGAGGTTCTCGACGTGGTCGAGGGAAACACGCCCCCTCCGGCCGCGCCAGGGCCGAAACCCGCCAGGAAGCGCTGATCACCGGTTCGGCGTCCGCAGCGATCGAGGGCGCCAAACCAGCTATCGAGCCAGTGGCCTAAGGAAACAGGAGGCGGCGAAGAAAGCTAGCGGTCACCATGAAAATTCTTGATTTGATCCGCAAAGGCCTTGGCTACGCGCTGATGTGCATGGGAGTTTCGCGGCCGGGAACGAAGTCTAACCCGGCGGCAAAAGCGGCTCCCAAATCCGGTTCCGGATAATCACCGCGGCGCCTGCGCCTCGACCGTTGCCGGCCTCTTCGGCCCACGGTCCGCATCTCACTCTTCCGGCGCAGCATCGAAAAACCCATACAATGGGAGATGAAGCCGGATTCGACGCATCCATGGCCGACGCAGAGCACACCAAATCCCGAAAGCCGGACCGGCAAGGAACAGCGCGCAGGTCCGAAGAGGACTCGGTCGGCAAAGTCTACGATTCGCGGCTGATGCGCCGGCTCGCGCAGTACGTGCGGCCTTACTGGATCCAGGCTACGATCTCCTCGGTCGCGGTTTCGCTCAAATCCATGAGCGACGTAGCAGGGCCATTCCTGGTCATGCTCGGCATCGACCGCTATTTCCCCGGCGGAGCCGACAGCCAGGCAGGCTCGCGGCTCCTCCACGGATTCAGCTCCGGGGCCTGGCTCACCCGTCATCTTTCCAACAATCCCGGGCGCGGCATCACCGAATTAGCGGGCATCTATCTCTGCCTCCAGGTCTTGTCCTATCTCTTCGAGTTCGTCCAAACCTACCTCATGCAGTGGACCGGCCAGAAGATCATGTTCGATCTGCGCCGCGACATCTTCCGCCACATGCAGGGCCTGCACGTCGGATTCTTCGACGTCCATCCCGTCGGCCGCTTGGTTACCCGCCTCACTTCCGACGTCGACGCCATTAACGACATGTTTACCGGCGGCGTGCTCGCCATCGTGGACGACTTCTTCACCCTTACCATCATGGCCTGCGTCATGCTCGCCATCAACTGGTGGCTGGCCTTGCTGGCCTTCGCGGTCTTGCCCCTGATCCTCATCGTCACCCGCATTTTCCGCAATCACGTGCGCGAGAGCTACCGCCGGGTGCGCGCCGCCATCGCCCGCATCAACAGCTTTACCCAGGAACATATCACCGGCATGAGCGTGGTGCAGTTGTTCAACCGCGAAGACCGCGCCTTCAAGGATTTCGAGGCCGTCAACCGCCTCCATATGATCGCCTTCAAGGACACCATCTTCGCCTACGCGCTCTATTACCCCGCCGTCGAGCTGCTCTCCTCGGTGGCCATCGCCCTGGTGGTTTGGCGCGGCGGCTTCAGCGTCATTGCTCGCGGCTCCGTCACCATCGGCATGTTGGCCAGCTTCAATATGTACGCGCAGCGCTTCTGGCGGCCCATCCAGGACCTGAGCGACAAGTACAACATCCTGCAAGCCGCCATGGCCGCTTGCGAGCGTATCTTCAAGCTGATGGACACCAGGCCCGAGATCGTTAACCCGGCGCGCGCTCTCTCCGGCGACGGTTCCAACCGCATCGAGTTCCGCCACGTCTGGTTCACCTATCAAAAGCTGACCGAAGAGCAAAAGGGCGCCATTCAGGCCGCCGAACAAGCCGCGAACTTCCTCAACGCCGATCCTCGGTTGAGAACCGCGGAATTGCTCGCCGGCATGGACGATATCGAATGGATTCTCAAGGACGTGTCCTTCACCATCGACCCTGACCAGACCGTGGCCATTGTCGGCCATACCGGCGCTGGCAAGACCACCCTCACCAGCCTCATGATGCGTTTCTACGACGTCACCGCCGGGCGCATTCTCATCGATGGCGTCGACCTGCGTGACCACGACCTTACCGAACTGCGGCGGCACTTCGCTGTGGTGCTGCAGGATCCCTTCCTGTTCACGGGAACCGTGGGCGAAAATATCCGCTTCGGCGACAACCAAATCGGCGAAAAAGACATGCGCAAGGCGGCGCGCGACGTCAATGTCCTCGATTTCATCGAGAGCCTGCCGGGCGGCTTCGACGAGCCCGTCCAGGAACGCGGCAACTCGCTTTCCACGGGCCAGAAACAGCTCATCAATTTCGCCCGCGCGCTGGCCTTCAATCCCCGCATCCTCATCCTCGACGAAGCCACCTCGAGCGTGGATACCGATACCGAACTGCGTATCCGCGGCGCCCTCGAGCGCATGGTCGAAGGCCGCACCAGCGTGCTCATCGCCCACCGGCTCTCCACCGTGCAGCGCGCCGACACCATTCTTGTCATGCACAAAGGCCAGTTGCGTGAAATGGGTTCACACCAGGAACTGCTCGCCCAACGAGGCATCTACTGGAGGCTTTACCAGTTGCAATACAAGGATCAGGAATTAGGCGCGCTGGCGCCGTCCGCCTCGCCGGAGCCTTCCGAAGCGCCCGCCATGTGACCCTCTCCCGAGTCGTTCGCAGCGCCTCGCCCCTCAATTCGCTTACAATCGAGTCACTCGAACGGCCTCATCTTTCCTGAATCCCATGCTGCGCGTTGGCTACCCTTTGACGTTACCGGCGGAACTTTTGCATGATTTCCCTGAAGAAATTGCATTGATCGCCATTCCCGATGATCCGGACCACGTCATCGAAATCGACGTCTGGATTCCGGATTTTTTCCCCGGCCGCGCCTGCCGCCAATGGCCGCATTTGCGCGGCGTCCGCTTGGTGCTCTCCATGATCGCCGGCGTCGAGTGGCTTCCCGCGCTCGTGGGGCCCGAGGTGACCATCTGCAATGCCCACGGCGCGCACAACGTCCCCACGGCCGAGTGGGTTGTCACCGCCATCTTGGCCGTCTTAAAGCAATTCCCCTTCTATCTCGAAGTCCAGCATGCGCAACAGTGGAAGCGGCGCTTCGAAGCCGGCGCCCGCTACGCTACGATCACCGGCGACGCGCGCGCCCTTTATCCCCCGGTGATGCTGGAGGAGCTTACCGGCAAATCCGTGCTGCTCGTAGGCTACGGCGCCATCGGCAAAGAAATCGAGCGCATGCTCACGCCGTTTCGCGTCGATCTTGTGCGCGTTGCGCGAAGAGCGCGCCTCGATCCCAAGGTCCACGCCGTAAGCGAACTCGACAGTTTGCTGCCCAATGCCGAGATCGTGATTTTAATTTTGCCGATTTCCCCCCAGACGCACGGCCTCATCGGCAAACAGCAACTGGGTCTCATGCGCCAGGGCGCCCTGCTGGTGAACGCTGCGCGTGGCCCGATTGTCGACACCGGCGCGCTCGTTGCGGCGCTGCAATCCGGCCGCATGCGCGCCGCTCTCGACGTCACCGACCCCGAACCGCTGCCTCAGGGCCATCCGCTTTGGAGCTGCCCCAATCTCCTGCTCACGCCGCACATTGCCGCCGCCAGCCCGCAATGCGCGCCCAACGCCGTGCGCGTCGTCGCCGCAGAACTGCGCCGGTACCTGCGCGGCGAGCCTCTGCGCAACGTGGTGCAGCCGGGGGCCTTGACCGCTCTGCGCTCGTGAAGCAAATCCCGTTCAAGCCTCTCTCAAGGGCTGGATGTCTCGCCGCAGACTACTCTGCCCGCAACCGGCGCCCGCCGCCAATCGCGCAATCCCAGCACGGCGAGCGCGACCAGGCCCGCATAGAGCAACGCCGTTGCCGCCAGATGTTTGTAGACGTATTCGCCAATGTAGATCGTATCCACCACGATCCATAGCCACCAGTTGGCGATGTGTTTACGCGCCTGCCACCAGCTCGCCACCAGGCTGTAGCTGGCCAGCGCGGCATCCAGATGCGGTAGCGCCGCGCCCACGCGCACCATCAGCCAGCCCAGCAGCCAGGCGCCTGCCGCGCCCGCGGCCAGCCCACCAAGCCACGCCCGCGCCCGCAGCGCAACCACGCAGACGTCGCCTTCCTCAAGCACCCCGCGCCACCAGTGCCACCAGCCATACAGCGTGAAGGCGACAAAGAAAACCTGCAGCAGCGCATCGGAAAAGAGCCGGGCCTGGTAGAAAACCACCAGGTAGAGGAAATCCGCCAGAAGCACCACCGGCCAGCAGATCAGCAGCCGTTTGGTGGTGAGCCAGATTCCGAGCACAGTGGCCGCCATCCCCGCGATCTCCAGCCCGTGCGCGCTAAGGTAAGCGCCCACAACACCCCAGCTCATGGCGCTGTCCTTATCCGGCTCTCAGCCCATTCGCGCAACGCGTCAAGCAGCCGGCGGCCCGCATCCAAAAACCATCGCGCATGGCCCACCAGCCAGCCGTCGTACGCCATCGCCGCACTTGCTTCCGAGTGCAACACGCCGAGAAAATAATCGGCTTCTGAAAGCGCGAACTCGGCATGGCAAAGCGCCGTCATCGGCGCCAGCGCCGCGGCTTCCTCGCGCGAAAGCGGCCGCACCGACTCGTACCCTTCGAGCAGCGCTCGCAGATGATCCAGATGGATGGCCACAGCCTCCGGCCGCCATGGGCTCCGCACCAGCGTCAGCCACTCCACGATGTTCCGCTCAATCGCATGCGCCAAATCATGCACGGCGTTGGTGCGATCGGCAAGACCGAAATCAATGATCGCCGTAGCCCGGCAATCCTCGTCCGCGCCACTGAAAAACAGATTCGACGCATGCAAATCGTTGTGCGTCCAAAGCGGCTCCAGCGCCGACAGAAACGGCCGAAGCTCGGCATGAAACGGCGCCAGCAATTCGAGCGCCTGCAATGCACAAGCCCGAACCGCGCTGTGTTCTGCCAGCGCAGGCCGCGCCGCGAGGTAGCTCTTCATCGCGGCCTCCTGATCATTGGCCGCAAAGATCGTGAAGCTCGCCACCAGCGGCTGCACCTTGCGCCGCGGCACTGCAAAGCCCTCAGCCGACCGATGAAGACGCCCCAAAGCCTGCCCCGCCGCGCGGGCGTGCCCCGTGGCGCGAAACGGCGTCCACGAAATTGCGTCATCGTACAAATCCAGGCCGCGAGCCGGCTCGTGTACTTCGTACGTCCATTCGCCCGCTTCCATCGCCGTTTCTCCGGAATCCGAAACCAGCACCTGCGGAACCGGCGCCCCCGCGTTGAAGAGATAGGCCAGAAATCGATGCTCCTCGAGCAATCCCTCGCGGTCCCGCACCGCGCGGTGATGCCGCTTCACAAAAACTCGTCCATTGGTCGTCGCCACCAACCCGGCCGCCGAAAACGGTCGCGGGCTCGCAAAAACAATCTCCACCGGCGCCCCAATCGCGGGAAACTTCCCTAGCACCGCTTCAAGCTCCGCCATCGCGAGCGGCGCCCAATCGGGCGTCACCAGTCCCCCGTCAAGCCCGTGCGCCTTCACCGCCGCGCTCATAATGACAGCCCCCATTGGCCCCAGCTCTTCCTGTTTGTTTTTGGCTGGTAGCAGTGTCCTGTCCCAGAATTTCTTGACAGAATTATCGATGTCATTCCGAGCGCACGGAGCCCCAAACGCTTTTCAGTTTGGGGGTGGCAAGCGAAGAATTTGCGGTTGCCTCTCCATCTTTTCCGATACGAACTTCTGGGACGCCACACTAACGGCTAAAAGCTATACCTCGCCTCCAGCCGCACCGTCGTCGGGGAGCCCAACCACACAAACGTGTCGCCGTAGTTGGCCCCCGTGTCCGACCAATATTTCTTATCCGCAACATTGTTCGCGTAAATCGTAAACGTCATGCGCCCCTGCTCGCCCCCCGGCGTGTACCGTGCGCCCAAATTGAACAGGTTGTACGAGGGCACGCTCGCGGTATCGTCGCGCGTGGCCTCCTTGCGCGACGTATAGCTCCAACCCGGCATCAGATGTAGGCCTCGAATCCGCGGCGCGCTCAAGTCGGCAAACACCGTCGTGTGCAACCGCGGCACGTCGATCACTTGTTTGTTGTCGAATGCCGGCGTCCCCGTATCCGTCGACACCGCGTGCATTGCCGCCGCC
>JASHUH010000020.1 GCA_030040115.1 Acidobacteriaceae bacterium
GCATAGGCTTCGGCGGCGCGGTCGAGCGGAAATCTATGGGTGATGATATCCGCCGGATGAAGATTCCAGCGAACCAATTTTTCCACCAGCTCTTCCATCCGCCAGGTTGATGTGACCCAAGAACCATACACCGTCTTTTGGTCATGGATCAGGTCGGGCGAGGGATTGAGTTCCATTGTTCCACCCTCCCCGATGAGAACAATCTTTCCCCATTCGCGCGTAGCGCGGATGGCGGTGGCGCGAGCCGCATGGTTTGCCGAGCAGTCGACGGCCCGCTCAACGCCGTGGCCACCGGTCAGCTTTTTTACTTCATCCACATTGCTGGGTCTGGAAGGCAAGACCGCATCGCAAAGTCCGAGGTCGAGGGCGATCTTCATGCGTTCGGGTACTACGTCGATTCCGATAATTTTGTGGGCGCCGAGTTTGCGGCTCAAGGCCGCCGCGGCCAAGCCGACGGGACCTAGGCCGGTAATGAGCACGGCGTGGTTGCCATTGACGCCGATTTTTTCGAGGCTTTCATAGACCGTTCCGAAGCCGCAGGCGACCTGGGCCCCATCGGCGTAGGAAAGCTCGTTGGGAAGGGCGATGAGATCCTTCTCCTCGGCGAGCATGTACTCCGCCATGCCGCCATCGCGCTGCCATCCATAAGCGCGACGATATTTCTCACTGGTGCAGGAAATCATGTAGCCGCGCCGGCAGTCGTTGCACACGCCGCAGCCGGAGATGTGATAGACGATGACGCGGTCGCCGGCTTGGAAGCGGCGGCAAGCTTCTCCCGTGGCCACGATTTGGCCGCAAGGCTCGTGGCCGGCGATGACTCCCTGATAGCGTTCGGGGCCTTTGCCGAGATGCTCGTGATAGATACAACGAATATCGGAGCCGCAAATGGTGGAGGCCTTGACGCGCAGCAACACTTCGCCGTGGCCGGGCGTGGGGATGGGTGCGTTGCGCAGCTCCACCGTGCTATCGCCGGGCAGGTAGGCTGCTTGCATCGTTCCTTGCATCTCGCTTCTCCGCGATCGAGTTACTCCGACGGGGCCTCGCGCCGACCGCTTTTTTATTCACTTTTAGCAGGAATTTGTGGTCTACCAGGTCCCAAAATCGGGACCTGGGGCACCCGAGAGTTATACATCTTTGGGCGGTCAGGAACCTAAGTTCTGTCCGCACTGCTAAGGCGGGGTGATTTCTCCGTGAACGTCCCACAGATCTTGCCAGCTTTGGCCTTCTTTCCAAAGAAAGACCTGTCCTTTGATCAGGCGGCAATTCCGGTTGATAGCCGCGATGGCCCGCATCTCCGCTTCGGTGAGCGGATCGGCGGTGACGCCACGCAAATTCATGAGGTAGTGGCGCGGGTTTACGGAAAAGGGAATCGGGGTCTCGCCGCGCTGCACGGCCCACTTGACGCATACGACTGCAGGATGGACCCCGTGGGCTTCGGCTATCTCGACAATGACCGCATCTTCGGTCGGAGCGGTGTCATCAGGCGTGCGGTCGCGTTGTGGACGCCTAGGTGAGCCGATGGGACAGTAGCCAACGGGTGCGATGCCGTTCTCGACCACAAAGTTGAACAATTCGGGCTGCTGAAAATGCGGGTGCAGCTCCATTTCGCAGGCGGCCGGCTTGATGCGCGCGTCGCGCAACAGCAGTTGCAACTTGGGAATGGTCATGTTGGACACGCCGATGTGGCGCGCCAGGCCGAGATCGATCAGTTCTTCCATCTTGCGCCAGGTCTTCATGTATTCGGAGTGAATATAGGGCCTAGCGTTGGGGCTGCGTGCGGTGACGTCGCATCCCGGGGGATGGAAGTTGGGAAATGGCCAATGCACGAGATAGAGATCGAGATAGGCGAGGCCAAGATCGGCCAGCGATTGCCGGCACGAGGCGATGACGTCTTGTTCGGCGTGCTTGTCGTTCCACAGCTTGGAAGTGACCCAGAGCTGGTGGCGCTTGACGCCGGCGGTCATCACTTCAGCCAACGCGGCGCCGATGGCGGCCTCATTGCCGTACACGGAGGCGCAATCGAAGTGCCGGTAGCCGACCGCGGCCGCGCCCTTGACTGCTTCAGCTACTTGCTGCGCGGGCACATGATCGGATCCGAACGTTCCCAAGCCGATGGCCGGCATGAGGGCGCCGGTCGAGAGCTTTCTTTGGGGAACAGCGGCGGGGTCAACCCGGTCTGACGCATTCAGCGACACACTTTCCACACCGTTCCTCGCATGAGAAGATCCACCACAACTTTACGCCCCATCAAGCATAAGGGCAGGTTCTGGAGAAGTATACCGAGCGCTGCAAAGACACGTTGCGCAAAATCCTAATTACAGCAGCTCTTCGGCGGCGTGCTGGGGCTTCAGATGCGCATGGGCATGAGCACGTAGCGGTATTTGTATTCGGCGTCGGGATCTTCAGGGCGCATTTGGCCGGCGGACTGGGAATCTTTGAATTCGAGGCGGACCTCGCCTTCGTTGTTGAGGGCTTTGAGGAAATCGAGAATATACACTGAGTTGAACCCAACCGCAATGGCCTCGCCGGAATACGGGGTGTCGATGGTGTCTTCGCTTTCGCCCGATTCGGTGGAGTTGGCGCTGATCTTGAGCTCATTGCCCTCGAGCCGCAAGCGAATGGCCCCGGAGCGCTCATCAGCAAATTGCGCGACGCGCTGGATGGCGGACGAAAGCTCGCTCGACCGCACGACGGCGAATTTGCTGTTGTCGCGCGGCATTACCGCTTCAAAGTTGGGAAATTGGCCGGAGAGCTTGCGGGTGCTCAGGGTGCGATGGCCAACACGGAAAAACAAAGTATGCTCGTCGTCGGCGAACTCGACCTTTTCATCTTCAGAGGCGGAGAGTAATTGTTGCAGCTCCGAGAGCGCCTTGCGGGGAACGAGCACGCGCTTTTCACCGCTGACGCCTTCGAGGGTTTCGTTGGGCTTCTCGACGAATGCGAGGCGATGGCCGTCGGTTGCGACCATGGCGAGCGATTCCGCCTTGAGGATCAGCAGGGCGCCGTTGAGGGTGTAACGCGATTCCTCATTGGAGATGGCGAAAATGGTGCGGGTAATGAGGGTTTTGAGAGCAGAATGAGGGAGGCGGAGGGCGGCCACCGCGGGAAACTCAGGAACCTGCGGATAATTGGCGCGGGCCATGCCGACGATTTTGGTATTCGAGCGGCCGCTGCGGATCTGCACCCAATGGTTTTCAAGTAGCTTGATGGAGATTTCGCCGTCGGGAAGGAGCTTGATATAGTCGTAGAACTTGCGTGCAGGAATCGTGCAAGCTCCGGGTTTTTTTACCTTGACCGCCGCGCTGGTGCGGATGGCCTGATCGAGGTCGGTGGCGGTAATGTGCAACCGGTCGCCCTCCACCTCAAGGAGAAAGTTGGACAGAATCGGGATGGTGGTCTTGCGCTCGACGACGCTTTGGGTTGCGGTGAGTTCCTTGACCAGATCCTGGCGGCTTACACTGATCTCCATGGCTGCCCCCTGCGCGGCCGGCTTCTCCACTTCGGTTTCGACAATCGCCATCCCCCACCTCTGCTCCCGAAGCCATCTCCTAGTATCGCCCCACTTTATAACACGTTACGACCCACCGGAAATAGCCCTCGCTTTTCCAGTTTCGATTGTAGCCATGGTGATGGATTCAGCGTGCGTGGAAAACCGGGCTGCATTTCTGAATTCCGCGGGCGCAGTTTGGTTGGAAGAGGAAAGTTCGATGGGCGAGGACGGGGGGATCGATAGAGTGGGATGGGGCAAAGGAACAAACTATGTTTTTATGAAAGAAAAAGATAGTAGTCTCCGTAATTGCGGCTGGAAATGTGGGTTTTGAGGTGAAGCGCTTAGGTGCTAAGGATTTGGTGGAGGTGAGAGTTTTCTAAAACTAAGCTGTGGCACGGAGGAGATTTGCAAATGTGGGGAAAAAGCGGCGTCACCGCATCCCTTTTCCCACCGTTCGCACAAACCTCTAAAAAAGTGGCTCTGCAAAGCAGGTGGCTTTTGTGAATCGTTGGTCCAAGCCAAGGTGAGACAGAGACTTTGAAGATGCTTCTCGTCCACAGGGATGCGGTTTCCGTGGTTTTTCGAGAGGAAGGACTGCAGTTGAAGGACCTGCCGAGACGGGGTCGCGATTCCGAAGAGATTGGAGGCAAGAATCGTACTGGCGACGATGGAATAAGGACTGTTTAGGGCTGCGGCAGAGGCCGCGGTCAGGATGGCTGTCTCATTTCATTTGGCGTTATCTTGCATGGAGGATGCCGAGGCTAAAACCGGGCTCTTTTATACTAAAGCTTCCATGTCCTACCAGACGGCAATCGATCAGCTTAACGCCATGGCGCCAGAGCTTTACAGGTATGATGGCCAGCCGCGGCGCAAGTTTTCGTTAGATCAGGTGCGAAGACTGTTGCATGCGATGGGCGACCCACAAAAAGAATTTCGTTCGGTGCTGATAGCAGGAACCAACGGCAAGGGCTCAACCGCTGCGACACTGGCCTCGATCTTGACTGCTTCCGGGGTAAAGACGGGGCTTTATACATCGCCTCATCTTGAGAGAGTGAATGAACGCATTCGCGTCGATCGCGCAGAAATATCCGACGAGGACTTTGCGCGGCTCTATTTTCGCGTTCATAACCAGGCGCAAAAGCTCGTGCTCGACGGCAGCCTGCCACAACCGCCCAGCTACTTTGAGATGCTCACTACGTTGGGATTCAATTACTTCGCCGAGAGGGGGATCGATGTTGCGGTGCTGGAGGTGGGCATGGGTGGGCGGCTGGATGCGACCAATGTTGTGGAACCGCTGGTATCGATCATTACCGATATTTCGCTGGACCACATGGAGTGGCTGGGGTCGACCATCACCGCCATTGCTGGAGAAAAGGCGGGGATTCTGCGAGCCGCCGGAACGATGATTACGTTACCTCAACATCCGGAGGCCAATCAGGTATTGGGTGAGACGGCGGCGAATTTGGGCGTGCGGGTAGTGAGCGCGGCGCCATTTATGCCTGCGCCGGAAAGGGATGGAAACTCGGAGGAGTATGGCATTGAGGCGCTGGGCGATCGAATCAAAGTCAGGTCGCCACTGAAGGGGGCGCATCAGCGACGCAATCTCGCGCTCGCCATTGCGGCGGCCGTGGAGCTGACGGAACATCAGGGATTTCCGGTGACGGCGGCATCGGTGGAGCAAGGGATTCGGCAGACCCATTGGCCGGGCCGCCTGGAACAGATCACGCGGGATGGCGTGGTTTGGATTCTGGACGTGGCTCACAATCCCGCCGGTGTTTGGGCGCTGCGCGCTGGCTTGCGCGGGCTATTGGGGAACCGGAGACCGGAAGTGCTGATTTTCAGTTGCCTGCGGGACAAGCCGGCGACGGAAATGGCGCAGATTCTTTTCCCACTTTTTGCGCGGGTGATTGTGACCCC
>JASHUH010000021.1 GCA_030040115.1 Acidobacteriaceae bacterium
GATCATCCATGTAACGCGTTCCTTTGACGGGAGCTTGGCGCCGCCCGGGCGGGCGCAAAAGCCCGAGCTAGGGCGGATGCAGTCTGTTCGTGCAGCCCCGGCGCATCGATCCATTGTGATAGCCATAATACCATTTTTGAAATCGTGCTATCAACATCGGCCTGCTCGATCGCACCGCTACAGAATGATTCAGTTGCGCGGCCCTGAGTGGGAACAATAGCTTGAGCAAGGAATGGAACGGCGGGGCTTCAAACAGGCCGAAAAGCGGGAACCACAGTTCTCTCCGCGACCAAAAGAAAAGAGAATGCGAATAACCGTCGCCGTCGCGCTTTCAAGCAAGTTGCGCCGAGACCGCCGCGTTTCTATGCGCTCCCAGCCGGCCGGCGAGCTGGAGCAAGGCTTCGTCGCGATTGCGCGCCGCGGCCAGTGTCATGCCGCCCGGATGACAGGGAATCGCCACCACCGGCGCGCCGGTCAGGCTGATGGGGACGGTGTAACGCAGGATTCGATTGCGCATTTCGCGCCCAAAAGGTCCCTGGTCTGCGTGAAGGACTTCAATCGGCGTCGAGGGAAGCAGCAGCAATTCATGCGCGGCAAAGAGTTCGTCCATGCGGGCGCGGAAATCGGCGTGACGGCGGCGCAGCGCAGCGATTTGCTGAGGAGTGAATTGCGCGCCCCACTCCAGCCGCTCGCGAATCAAGGGCTCGAAGTGATCGAAATTGCCCCTGTGCAGGCGGGCCGCCTCCGAAGCCTGAATAGGCGCGAAGAAATCGAGGACGTCTGCCCACCAGGAGGGATCGATTTCCTGGCCTTGCAAGCCCAATTGTTCGAGCTCATGAACGACGGCGTGGAAGTTCACGACAATCTCGGGCTCGCAATCATGCAGGAAGCTGTCAGGCACGAAGGCAAATCGGGTAAAGCCCGGTCCCGGGTGGGCATCTGCCGGCGCGAATGGAACGGCCAGGTACGGCGCGTCTTCGAGATCGCGAAACAACCAGCCGATGGTGTCGAAGGTCTCCGCAAGATGAAAGCCGCCGCGCCAATCGCCTCTGCCCAACGTGGAGCGGTAACCAGCGATTCCGCAAAAAGCGGCAGGCGCGCGCACGGATCCGCCCGTGTCCGTGCCGATGGCGGCGACGGCGGAGCCCTCCATGATGCTGGCGGCCGCGCCACTCGATGATCCTCCGGTGAACGCGCCCGGTTTGCCGAATTGAAAACAATCGCCAAACTCAGGGTTTTCGCCGGTGATGCCATAGGCCAGCGGATGCAGGTGCGTTTTGCCCACGATCACGGCTCCCATGGCGCGCAACTGTTCCACCAGCCAGGAGTCCTGCTGAGCTTTTCCGTTGCGATCGCGATAGAATTGGACGCCGCACGTGGTCGGCGCTCCGGCCAGGTCGAAACAATCCTTGACCGCGATGGGCAGACCCCATAGCGCGGTGCGACCGTCGCCGAACGGTCCACCTTGGCCGCGCGGCATGGTTTCGGCGCGCGCAGCCTCGGCCAGCGTCCAGGCGGGGTCCTGCCAAAGATAGGTGCTGTGGCCGGGATTACCGTTGGCGCGCGCCAGCGCCTCTTGGGCCAGTTCCGAGGGCCTTACATTTCCAGCCGCAAGCGCAGGGCGGAGATCGCGGATTGTCCACGATGGAGTCGTCATACGCAGATTCTACGGCGGCCGACCGAGGTCGAGCTCTTTCGTGATCGGCTTCCATCCGGCGTGATCCGCTCAAGTAGGCGGCGCCGCACCGTGGGTTGACGCGACCTTAAGGAGCGGCGACCTTGCGCTGAACCGGACGGAACACCAAATGTCCGGTTTCGCCATCGACAACTTCCGGTTCAGGAGCGCACCCCGCCTGCTTTTCCTCCCGGTCGTCCCACGAGAAAAGAGGATAAGCCTCAAAATCGCGTAGTTTTCGACCCGGCAGATCGGATCCTGCGGGCGGGCTGAGCCCAGCGCAAGCAAGACAACTCATGGAACCTTCCCGGCCGCAGGCGTTGCGCAAGGCTTTCCGCCGCAGAGCGCGCCGGTAATGCCCTTGCCTTCCGTGATGGTGTAAATGCGGTCGACGGCGGGCAGTTTCACCGTCTCTTTACCGCCCGATGGCCAATGAATCTCCAATGTCCCGGCCTCGGTCGCGTCGCCCAAGCCGAAGTGCAACCGACGGTCGTTGGCGGAGATATAGCTGCCGCTCGCCAGTACGTCGCCTCGCTGGCGCATGCCGTTGGCGGTCAAATAGGCGGTGGCGCACGTAGCATCGCGCGGGCTTTTCTTACCTGTGACGGAATTGACGCCGCCCACCAACTGGATTTCCACCCAGTGATGATGATCCGGGTTCACGTTCCGAAGCAGCACCGGCGGTCCGTCGATGGGATTGATCACCACATCTGTCTTGCCATCGTTGAACAGGTCGCCAAAGGCCGCTCCACGCGCGGGGATCACAACCGCCAGCCCGGAACCCACCACCGGCGGAACATATTCAAATCTCCGTCCCTTTCCCGTCGCCACAGGCACGTTGTGAAACAAAAGCGGCCGTTCGGCAAAGGTTGTGCCCCAATCATGCCGATCCACCTGTGGATAGACATGACCGTTCACCATGAACAGGTCAAGCCAGCCGTCATTGTCGTAATCGATGAACCCATCGCCCCAACCGACAAAAGGAATGGTCGTCTGCGCCACACCCTCCCTATAACTCACGTCGGTAAAGTTGCCGCCTCCGTCGTCATGGAAGAGCACTTTGTAATCATCGCCGAAGTCGGTTACAAAAAAATCGAGTAAGCCGTTGTTCTCATAATCTCCGGCCGCAATGCCCATGGACGCGATCTCGCGCCCGTCGGCGTTCAGCGCAAAACCCGATAAGTAGCTATCATCCTCAAAAGTCCCGTTGCCCTTGTTGATATACAGATAGTTCGGCGTCGAATCGTCGCCGACCACAAGGTCCGGCTTGCCATCGCCATTGATGTCCGCGAAAATTGCGGTGAAACCGTAGTATCGGTTCTTATCTTCCACGCCCGCCTTCGCCGTAACGTCGGTGAAGGTGCCGTCGCCATTATTGTGGAATAGATGGTCGGGCTCGCCGATCAGACCGCGCGGACCGCAGTTCACGCCTACGCCGCGGTATTGGCAGAATGAGTAGCCCATCGACTCGGAGCCGCCCACCGGCAAATTGCTGCGGTCGAAGTGCACGTACCCGGCGACGTACAAATCGAGCAACCCGTCGCCGTCATAATCGCCCCACGCTGAGCCGGTAGACCAATTGCCCAGCTGCACGCCGGCCTTCTCCGCCACATCGGTGAACGTTCCGTCATGGTTATTGTGGTAAAGCCGGTTTTTGCCGTAATTGCCCACAAAGAGGTCGGGCCAGCCGTCGTTGTCGTAATCGGCCACCGAGCATCCATACCCCCAGCGGTCGTTGGCCACACCGGCCTGCGTGCTTACGTCGGTAAAGGTTCCGTCGTGATTATTGCGAAACAGCGCCGCATGAGGCGGCTCCTCTTTGCCGTCGAGCGCGTTGAACGTCGAGCCGTTCACCAGGTAGATATCGAGCCACCCGTCATTGTTGTAATCGAGCAGGCAAACACCCGAGCCGTTGGTCTCTACAATGAAGTCTTTCGCCGGCGTGCCCATTTTGTGACGCCAGCCCGAAAGCCCCGCCTGCTTGGTGACGTCTTCGAAAACCACCGTTCCTTTTTCAACAAATCCGCCTGCGGTGATGGGTCGCTTCTGCGCGTCGTACTGTGGGGCGGACGCCACACCCGTAGCGACGCCGCCCTGCTGCGGCTCCGCACGGTGCATGGCCAGACCAAGAACGGCCATACTCAAAGTCCCCAACCACAGACGGCAACCCCGCAAGGAAACTCCCTTAATCTAAATAAATTGTGTTTGCAGTATAGCAGCACGGGAAATGCGCTTTCATCGCGCCCGTGGGCGGATCGGGATATGGGTGTGAACCTCACGTTTGCCATGAAGGACGATACGTTAGAATGGCGCCAGTGATCACTGTTGTTGAACTCCACGATTCCGAAGTGAACCCCAAAAGAAAAATCACTATGGAAATCGCCCGGCAGGTTTGCGCATGAGGGAGACGCCCAGGGTGAGAGCGTGCGTCCATCACCTGAGCGGAAGCGCTATGTTTGGTTTGAGAGCACGGCCCCAAGAGCAGCCTCAAAGTGACTTGAGAATGAGCTTCGCATTGAAGATTCGGCGTCAGTATTCATCTGCGGTTGTCCCGCTCTTTTGTCTGCTCTCGATTGCATCGAGCTTCTTCTCCGTTGCCTCTGCGCAGACGCAGGTGAATGGGCTTGATCTTCGTCCTCCTGCGACGCCACTTGTCGCTCACGATCCTTATTTCAGCATCTGGTCGATGGCGGATCGGCTTACAGACGCGCCCACGAAACACTGGAGCGGAGTTCCGCAGGAGCTATGCGGAATCGTGCGCATCGACGGGAAAAACTACCGCTATCTCGGCTTGGCGAACCGAGGAACGCAGACCCTGCCCGCGCTCAACGAGGTGAGCAGCGAGCTGACGCCCACTCGCAATATCGTGATCATATCCAATTCCGAGGTTGAGCTTCGGATCGAGTTCATGACGCCGCTTTTTCCCGAAGATTTGTCGATCATGTCGCGCCCGGTCACTTATGTTCAATGGGGAGTGAGGTCGCTCGACGGTCATCCGCATGACGTTTCTCTCTATCTCGATGCGGCTGGAACGCTGGCCGTAAACGATCCGGGAGAAGAAGTGACGTGGTCGCGGGCGTCGATCGATGGATTGAATTTGTTGCGCATCGGCAGCCAGGCGCAGCCCATCCTAAAGCGGTTCGGAGACAACGTCCGCATCGACTGGGGCTGGTTTACCATTGCCGTTCCCCAGAACGAGAAAGCGGAAATGGCTGCGGGCAATCAGAGTGATCGAAGCGAGTTTCTCGAGAGTGGTCGCATTCCCGAGGTGGATGACATCGAAGGCCCACGCGCTCCGCAAAGTCACTATCCTCCGGCGCCGAGGCTGAATATCTGTTTACCGTTGGGCCAGGTCGGACCAACTCCCGTCTCGCGCCATGTCCTGCTCGCGTATGACGACATTGACTCCGTCGAGTACATGCAGCGCAGATTGCAGCCTTATTGGCGAGTTCAGTTTCCCACCTTCGCTGCCATGTTGGCAGCGGCGGAACAGCAGTATCCGGCCCTGGAGGCGCGCTCGCAGAAGTTCGACACCGCTCTCGAAGCGGATCTTGTCCGCGCCGGCGGTCCTGAATACGCGGCCATCGCCACCCTCGCCTTTCAGCAGGCGATTGCGGCTCATAAGCTGGTGGTGGATATCGATGGCGCGCCGTTTTTTATGCCCAAGGAGAATTTCAGCAATGGATCGATCTCCACGGTGGACGTCATTTATCCCTCGGCGCCGATGTTTCTGCTGCTGAATCCGAAGCTGGTGGAGGCGCAGTTGGAGCCGGTGCTTCGTTATGCGGAGATGCCGCGCTGGAAGTTTCCTTTTGCTCCTCACGATCTCGGCGTGTATCCGCTCGCCAACGGCCAGCAATATGGCGGCGGCGAGGTGAGCGAGGAGAACCAGATGCCGGTGGAAGAGTCGGGCAACATCCTTCTGCTCGTGGCGGCCACCGCCCACGCGGAAGGGAACGCCGACTTTGCCCGGCGCCACTGGCCATTGTTGACAAAATGGGCAGAGTACCTGATGACCAACGGCCTCGACCCGGAGAATCAGCTCTGCACGGATGATTTTGCGGGACACCTGGCGCACAACGCCAATCTTTCCATCAAGGCGATTGAGGCGTTGGGCGCGTATGCGCAGCTTGCCGTCCGGCTCGGGTATCCGCAGACCGCTGAGCATTACGCGGCAGCGGCGAGGGAGATGGCCGGGCAGTGGATGGCCATGGCGCAAGACGGCGATCACTATCGGCTGGCCTTCGACAAGCCCGGAACCTGGAGCCAGAAATACAACCTGGTGTGGGACAGGATTCTGGGCTTGCACCTGTTTCCGGAGGAAGTGAGCGCCAAGGAGATCGCCTTCTATAAAAAGCGCCTCAATCCGTATGGACTTCCGCTGGACAATCGCGCCACTTACGCCAAGCTGGATTGGGAATTGTGGACGGCAACTCTGGCTGCCGATAGCGACGATTTTCAAGCTTTCGTGCACCCGGTTTTCAAGTTTTTGAACGGCACTCCCGACCGCGTTCCGATGACCGACTGGTATGACACGATCTCGGCCAAGCAGGTTGGTTTTCAGGCCCGCTCCGTGGTCGGCGGCGTCTATGTCAAGATGCTTGCCGATCCTTCCTTATGGGCCAAGTGGGCTTCCCTGCCGGAATCCGGGCCATAAGAGCGCTGTGGGGACGTGATGTCCAAGGCGTCGGCTTTCCCTCAATTCGGATTCTGGCGGTCATGACAGCATCGCACGGCGGCAAGCAGAAATGCGCTTATTCACTGCACGCGCAATTCTCCGTTGGGCAGGAAGGCCATGCCGGCCAGTTGCTTTCCCGACGCCAGTACGTTCCTCACCCGTTCCGGGTTTGCCGCGCTTCGCGCGGCGGCTTCATTGAGCAAACGCAGGGCGGTCGCCGGAGCCGTTGCGGCCGGCAAGCGAAAGATCCAGGGCACATTGGCCGAGGTAAGAGTTTTGTCGTCGCACAAAGCGACAACTGGAACAAAAGCCTTCAGCGCCAATTGTTCCGACAAGTGCGCGGCGTCGCGGTCCAAAGCGATGATGGCCAGCGCGCGCTCGCGCCACAGCGCGTGCACCAATTGTGTTGAGGCAACTCCCCAGTTCTGTCCGCTGTCGACGGGCAACAAGGTCCACGCGCGCCCGTTTCGCGAGGCCAGCGCCAACTGCGCTTTCATAGCCGCCGACTGCGCCACTTGGTCTGCATGCGGGCCAAACAGCACCACGCGCAAGAGCCCCGGCGGCGCATCGGGGCGCGGCGGTCCGTTGTAACCCACGCCATCCTCGCCCACGCGCGCGTAGGGTGCCGACGACGCGGACGGCGCCGGCGCGTCAGCAAGGTGTTGCGCTGTGGGCGGCTTATCCATCGTTGCGAGCCGGTAGGCGATGGCGTCATTGTGTACGGCCCCCAGATACATAGGAGCCACATTCTTCTGGTTGGGATCGAAGATCATGTGTCCGGTCACGCCGTCATACTCTTCGATGTCCGCGAGCGCGTCGTGAATCCGCGCACGATTCAGCCCAGCCTTGCAGATGGAATCCAGCAGCATATTCATGGCGTCATAAGCCAGCGAGGCAAACTGCTCCGGCTTTTCGTGGAAGCGGGCCTCGAAGCGGCGGTTGAAGTCGAGCCAACGGGGATCGTTGCGTGTTGGGTCGTAGGGAAAAACAGCTTCGAAACCCTCGGCGGCGGAGCCGGCTTGAGCCAGCAATTCCGGCCCCAGCGTGCGGTAGGAGCCGAAGACGCGCTGCTTCATACCCATTGCGCGCATTTGTTTCAGAATGCCGGCAGCCTCGCCTTCATCGGCCCATAGCACGATTCCATCGGCGCGCGAGTCGCGGATGATTTGCAATTCGCGCGTGAAATCTGTATCGCCGGGCAGGTACTCCTGTTCGATGACCACCGGGTGACCCAACCGGATCGAGGCGTTACGAAAATTGGGTACGCCCATCCTCCCATAGCGATTGTTCACCCGCAAGATCGCCACGCGCTTCAGGCCAAGTTCCGTATATATTCGCCGAGCGAGTGTGAGACACTGCACGCGGTCGTCCTGCAGATCGGTGAAGTACCACGGAATGAGGGTTTCGGGGATGGTAGGATCGGTCGAGGCGGAGTTGACGATGGGAGTTTCAGCTTTCAGAGAGACGCGAAGGACGATGTGGGTCGTCTCGGAGCTGATGGAGCCGAAGATGGCCCAGTCCTGATCGTCGTAAATCATCTTGACGGCTTCATCGCCTGCCGAGCCCCAGATGGCCGAGTCGGTGGGCCGGTCGTTGCCATACACGGCTTTGGCCTGCCAGTTGTTGTAGTCGTCGTGCAGCATGAGGCGGAAGGGCTTGCCGCCGTAGCCGCCGTTGGCGTTGGCCTCTTCCACGGCCAGTTGGGCGCCGTGCAACATGCGCATGCCGTAGACGTAGTCGGGGTCATTCGGCTGGACGGGGCCGAGGAAGCCGATGCGAACCTCAGTGATGTTCGTGGGAGCAGGAATGTCGCGCCCGGCCCCGGTATAGATATTTGGACTGACATAGTACTTGTAATAAGGGAGTTCGAACTTGGCGAACGGGCGCAGGTCCGCAGGCACGCCCGCATACGGCTCAACCACTCGATCTTTTGGCGGGGCCGGCGGATGCGCTCCGCACTCGCACACATGCGCAGGCTTCTCCGCACTCGCGCCTGCGCTCTGGCCCGCGGCGCTCAGCACGCCGCTTGCGGCCCACAAGCACGCCGCGACAAGTATCGATTCTCTGTGCATG
>JASHUH010000221.1 GCA_030040115.1 Acidobacteriaceae bacterium
GTTTGCCCGGCGGCAGGCCCGCCAGCACCCGGTCCATGAACTGGAGAAAATCGACCCGCCGTTTCTGGCCCGTGGTCTGGGTATGAATCGCGCCGGTGGCGATTTCCAGGGCGGCAAACAGATTCAGCGCGCCGTGACGCTTGTAGGTGCTCTTGAAGTAAACACTAGTTGCCCATGGCTTCGACAGCCAGGCCGGAGAAGGCGAGGGCATAATTGACGTTGGCCCGCATCGGCTCGAAGCGCTCCGGGAATCGCGCGTATCGCTCCGGTCTTAGGGCCTGGCGGATGAATTCGAGGATAGCACGGCGGTTCTGGCTGTAGTTCTGCCGCTCGACAAGAGCGTTATGCAGCCGCTTCCATTTCGTCATGGTCGGGGTCGGATCGGCCATCTTCAGGCTTGCCAGTATGTGGCCGATCTCCGTACCCGTCAGGCCCTCCGAAGTATCAGCCAACGCCCTTGCAATGGCCTCAAGCTCGCTCTGTGAAAACTGGCTTTCCATAAACACCACGATAGCGGGTTGCGGCGAGGGACTTACCCGTGCGTTCGGTTGAAAAGGCTCAACGTAGCAAGAATCCAGATGTTGCCCACCCAAATCGCAAGCTCAACTAGTCCGCCGCCATGTGCGTGAAGCCTGCAACCAAAGTAACATTGCAGTATGTGCGTCTGTCGATGAACAAGCATCACGGCATGGCCAAGATGGCTATCGCCCACAAACTGGCGGTTCGTTTGTATTGGATGTTGCGCTCCGGGCAGAACTACACGCAGATCGTGGAGCGCGGTTCGCATGCGGGGCAGTTCGTAAGGTCCGGTGGCTGCGGTTTCAGGCCGGCAATCTGATTGGACGCCCCGCCTCTCTCGCCGAGCGAGAGAGTTTGAACAAGTAATCATGGTGCTTTACCGGGCCGAATACATGGTTGGCAGAACCTGAACGGTTGCCATCGAAAGTGATTCGTCAACATGCGAGCCTGGGTCGTTTAGCCATGCAAGACGATTTTCTAATATGGAACGAATCTCAGAAAGAACATCTGAGATTCGTTCCCAACTCAATTGTTGCCGTGGTCGGGACGGCGTCAAGGGTCAAGATGAACGCCAAAGAACGGCGCCCTTGACCCCGTCCCGACCACCCCGGGAAGTTTTTGTGCAAAATCACTTGACAGAAGCCGACGCTGTCATATATGAAGTTCCTCATACACAAGCAGCCTGCGCAGTCGGAATATCCATCTCGACCATGACCCGGCCGATCGCAGCGGTGAGGTCCTCTATGTCGCTTGGGTAGATGCGGCCAATGGTTCCAATACGGAAGCAATCCGCATCGCCCACTTTGCCTGGATAGATAACGTAACCCTTTTCGTTCAAGCGGCAATAAAATTCCTCAAACTTGAAGTTGGGGTGCTCCGGATAGCGGAACGACGTGATGATGCAGCTCTGATCTTCCGGCTTCAGGTATTCGGCAAAACCCATGGCGCGCATAGCACGCATGAGCGCCTCGTAGTTTTTCTGATATCGCGCTCTGCGGGCTTCGATACCGCCTTCCATCTCCAGTTCCAATAGAGCCTGCCGGAAGGCGCACAGCACGTGCGTAGGCGGCGTGAAGCGGAACTGCCCATCTTTCTCAAGGCCCTTCAACTGGGCAAGAATGTCCAGGCTTACACTTCGCGCCGCCCCCGACGAGGCTTCAAGAGGCTGCCGGCGGGCAATAACGAATCCGAAGCCCGGTACACCTTCGATGCATTTGTTGGCCGATGAAACCATGTAATCGATGCATGCGGCTTTCAAGTTGATGGGGATGGCGCCAAAACTGCTCATCGCGTCCACAAAGTAGCTGCGCCCGAAATCCCCCACCACCTTCCCCACTTCCTCTAGCGGATTGATGACTCCCGTAGTTGTCTCGCAGTGGATGATCGCCACATGAGTAATGGCGTGGTCTTGCTTCAACTTGGCAGCGACTTCTATGGCGGGATGCGGCTTGAAGTTGCCTGGATACACTAGCATCTCCGCCGGAATCTTCAACGCGCCGGCGATCTGCGCAATGCGGCGTCCGTACGCGCCGTTGATGACGACCAGGATCTTACCCCCGACTGGTACGGTCGAGGAGATGACGGCCTCTAAAGAATAAGTGCCGCTTCCTTGCATGGGGATACATGCGTATTCCTCATTGGTGACGCCCGCAAGAGTCAGCAGCCGCCGGCGAATGTCGTTGATGACGGCGATGAACTCGAAATCCCGTGAGCCCAGGTCGCGTAACATCGCTTGCTTTACGGTTCTACTGGTATTGAACGGGCCCGGTGTAAAGAGCAATTTGTCCTTGGACGTCATTTGATCCTCTCAGAAATATGAATGCTGATGACAACAGAAAGGCATCCCACTGACCCAGTCAGGCAGGCGAATAGCTCCAATATGCCACTCCTCGCTCTTAAAGCGTAGGATGACGAGACAAGATGGTCAATGCCATTCGATATCCCACAAACAGCAAGACAAACCCGCGAAATCGGCTTTTCCGATGCCGTCCGGTCAACAAGCAGAGACAAATTACGGCGACGCGGCACGTCTGGCAAGATGAACCGCGACTTCCCGCGCCATTGCGTTGCGGCTGGGCTACCGGCACGAAACGATATGGCAGCAGCTGATGGTGCACCCTCCGCTGGATTTGGTTGCCGCCCACTCACTCTAGCTCGCAAACTCTTCCGAGGAGGCGGTAATTCATTCCCTTATACGCGAAAGTTTCCCCGCATTGTGGGGAAGTTCCGTCCGACAGCTCAAAGACTGAACAGTAAACTCGCGGCGGTTTACCCGTTTG
>JASHUH010000222.1 GCA_030040115.1 Acidobacteriaceae bacterium
GATCATTCCCGCCATCCCCTTTGGCTGGACGTGGGTGCCGGAGTTCGGCATTCAGAAGCAGGGCGAAGGCGTGGTCCCCAGTAATGTGTATTTGCGGGAAGATCAGCTCCTCGCCGGCAATCAGCTTGCGCTCTACATTCAGGCGCAAGTCACGATGATGAAGAGAACCTTCCTCGAGCCCGCCTTCGCCGGCCCCGCTCCGATGGAGTTTCCCGGCGCTGAGGAAGCCGCCATGCTGATGCTCAAACACCGGCCCATGCACCAGGTCACCGTTTTTCAGGTGCAGCATTACGTGCGCAGCAGCCGGTGGATTGGGATCGCCACGCTGACTACGCTGGAATCCGAGTTGCTCAAGATACGCCCCGATTTCGATCAATTCATGAAGCTGGTCCGCATCGAACCCGAGACGGAGTGAGCCTTCGACCCCTGCACCCCAGACAGTCTTCGGGAAAACAGCGCCCTTGTCCACGATCTCTCGTTTCCCGGCGCGCGCCGGACTGTCTGGCCCCGGGATACGGAACTTGGCGGGATACGGTTTCTCCGGCTTCTCTGCTTTCGCCTTAAGCAGCGCCGTAGCCGTTGGCGTCCAGTTCTGCTTGTCCGCGGGCAAGAACATCGCTCGACCAGCGCATAAACGCATCAATGAATTGGCGGCCGGCCTCATCGGTCTTGACATGCCTCGCCAGCTCTTCATAACCAGATTTCATGCGAGGCACATTGCGCGCCAGCAGCATCAAAATCAATTGCCGCTCCTGCCGCGAGTTCGCCCTGGCGAGCATGTAGAGGTCGAGCGCGGTCACGTGAATAAAGGAATATTGCGCGTGAACCACCGCCGACATGGGCCGTTTGCGGTCTTTGCGAATCGGGCTTTCAAACACTTCCGAGCAGCTGTTGGTAATCAGCCGCTCGGCGTTTTCGATAGAGACGCCCAGCGCGCGCAGCTTCTGATGCGCCATTTCATGGATGAGCGCCTGCGCAAAGCCAAGCGCGTCATCGACCGTGGCGTGGATGCTTCCAAAATCCTCTTCGTAAGAGTGGCTCGATGACCCCAGGGCCTGGCCACCCATGCGGGCCTGCTCGGGGTCCGTATAGGGGTAGACGGTGTCGATCAGGCGAGTAAATTGCCGATACGCGGCAGGCCACCGCGACAGCAATGCGCCCCCGGCGGCAATATTCGGATGATCGACTCGGGCGGGCAGAAGAGCGTCGGTCATCATGCCGCGCACCGGCGCCTGGCGCACAGCAACGGCGCCGTCGCAGAAAGTCGCTGCGCCATCTGGGGGGCGTCGCCGATAGGGCAGCGGCCGCAAAGGGGTTACGCCATTTTCGGCAAGCTGCAACGTCACCTCGGTGTCATAGCCGTCATCCTGCGGCTGGGCCATGCGCGCCCAGTCCACCGTTTCCACAATCGTCTCCACTGCGTTCATTGCGCTACTCCGATCTCGACTAGTCGCGGCTGCCGCGGAGGCGGGAGATAAGGAAAACTGAGGCCCCTGGCGCCGCCGTCCACTTCCGCCGCGGTCCCGATGCGCCGGATCAGCCGCGAACCCGCTTTGGACGGGGACTGAAAACACATCCTGAACAGCGGCGTTTTCACCTCCGTGACCCCGTGCAGCTCGGACCACGAAATAGACCATGAGAAGCACTCGCGCAGCCAGCCCGACTCCGAAGCATAACCTCGCGCCGCGGCCAGCTCCAGCCATTGCGCGGCCGCCTCGAGCGCCCATGGGCAATCGAAACTGCAAGGCTCAATGGGCAGAACGGAAATCCCCAGTGGCGCCAGCAGCGTATGCACCGGAATGCTTGCCGGTAGGTCCACGGCAGCGTGCGAAGTTCCCACCGAACCCGGGTCAACCTGCCACGCGCGGCGCAGGCAGCAGCCGGGCAGATCGATCAGCGCCTGGAACGCCTGCAGGTTGCCGCTTTCCCAAGCCGCCTTGGCCCGGAGGACAGATTCTTCAGTGCCCGCCAGGAACACGCCCGAGGCGGTTTCCCGTGAGCGGGCGCGGATGCCCCGCGGCAACGCCTGGGCGGGCAGAAGCGCCGCCGCTCGCCCTTGCGCCACGGCCATTTCCCGAAGTTGCAGAAAGTTGGCCTCCGCCACAAGTCTGACCGCGCATCGATTGGCCGGCGCGCCCGGGGCGAACACGCTGGCGGCGTGCACCGTCATCTCCTCCATCATGCCCTGAAGCTTCTCGAGGCGTACTTCCCATTTCTGACGTGCGGATTCACTGACCCAACTCATGCGCACCTTTGGCGGGACCGGAATCGCCGTGTGGAAGCCGTTTGCCCCGCCTGAGTCGTGGCTCGAACCGGTCTGCTCCCCGCCTGCGCGTCCCTCGTGCCATTCTGCTAATGTCCGGCTGATGGACGGATTTTCCCCGCGCTCCCACGCCTCAATCTGGCGCTGCTCGAGATCGAAACGAAGAGGTTGAATGGTAAGCGGGACTTTGCCTGCCTGGATCATCCGCCTCTCGATGATTCCGAACAGTTGCTTCCATTCTTCGCAGTGCTCGGTCCGGTTCCTCCAATCGCCGCCGATCGAGGTTCCCGGGCACTGTCCTTTGCACATGAGAAAAAAGCGGCAGTCCTGACAACCATTCTCGGCTTGCGGCGTTCGATAGAGAGCTACATAGCGCTCGAATCCGGCCTCGCTCGCCTTGATGAAGCCAACCCCTTCCTTATTGGTGCGGCCGCAATTGCTCGACTGGCCGTTGCCTTCGATGCCCTGCACCGCTTCCGTGGTGTAGGGGTCGCACGCCCGCCACGTACAGCCGACCTTTTGGTCCCGCCCTTCGAGCAGCGCCTCCATTTCTTCGAACAGGTCGAAATACATGCCCGGCAAGCTGCTCTGCAGCTCGGCGAACGCCAATAACGCTTGCACATTCTCACGCGCGGACAATGCCAGAGTGTCGCGTACGGAGGCGTGATCCACTTCGAGTAGGTGTAGGCGTAGGCTCCTAACCCCCAGGCTGTGCAGACGCCGCATCCAATCCGCCATGAGAGGCAGCTTGTCCGCTGTCGCATTGCCCTTGTGCAAGGTGACAATCATACCGGGGGGCTCATATTCGCGGCACAGGCGCTCAATTGCGCTTTCCACGAGGGCGGTGGATTGACGCGTCTTTTCCAGGCTGCGGCTCCAGCGCGCGTTGTTCAGTTCGCCGGGGCCGTCCATCGAGATCCCGACGGATACTTTGTAACGCCGGAACAGATCGATATGCCGTCCCTCGATCAGCACCCCGTTGGTTTGAATCGCGCTGCTTCCGAAGCTTTCCAGTCCCCACGCAAAGAGGTTTTCCAGGTCTTCGAAACGCATCAGCAGCGGTTCCCCTCCGAACAAGGTGAAGGGTCCGCCGATGCGCAGCGTCTCCGCCTTCATCTTGTCCAGGTCGTAGGTCATGCGCTGATTTCCGGCGTCGCGTTGCGGATTCTGGTAGCAGTAGTGACAGGCCAGATTGCAAGCGACGCCGAGCGGTCTCAGTTCGATGCCCATGACAAGAAGCTCCCTGCTGGAGGCCGGTTCGCATCCGTCCCCGCGGCCTATCCCTCCGGTGGTTTGGTGATCACATCAAAATGATGCGGCGGAGCATCGGTGTGTACCTTGGCGGCGTCCGTGTGAACCGCGGGCGTATCCGCGTGCGGGGACGTGATGGTGTCGGTATGGCCCGTCTTTGTCGTATCGGTGTGCGGAATCTTCGCGTCGATGTGATCCGGTGGCTCGATTGGCATGGAAGTCACTTTCCCTTCGTTCTCGGCCTGTTGCCGTATTCATGAGGACACGCATCCCTTTGCCCTTCCAGGAGCAAAGGGATGCAAACCCACCCGTTTACGGGCAGTCCTACTGGGGCAGGATATCGGTGTGCTTGCCCGGGCCGACGGTATCGGTATGTCCGTTGCCGGGACCCTTAACGACCGTATCGATGTGGTGCTTGGCGACGTCGGAGTGAGTTTTGGTGTCGCTGTGGGAGCCAGGTGCGTCGATGTGCGGGATGGAGGTGTCTGCATGCGGCTTGGTGTCGGCGTGCGGTACTGCAGTGTCTACGTGTGGCATTGCTGAAATGTCCTTTCCAAAACCATTCAACTGTCCTCGCGCCGCCAGCCTGCAGAGCGGCTGCCAGTGAAAGACGCCTTTCATGAGAGCCCGAAGATGTCCGAAAAAATGAGAATCCTCTGCGACTCAACGGGGAATGGGCAGAGAGTCGATTCAGTTGATTGCGCGCTACCCGTCATGGCGAGGGGCAGATTGGGTAAAGCCTTCGCGTGGCGATGAGCTTACTCCCTCCACATGGCCCTGCGCAGGATCGAGTTACAGAAATATAGTGACAAGAGCCGAGCAGGCGTTGCAAAAATTGCCGGATTTTTTTCGCGGATTCCGATTTTGCGAAACCAGCCGCATCGCCGCGCTTTGCAGGGCCGAGAGCAGCGCCAGCGGCTTCAGAGGCGAAAAGGGCCGCGCGTCATTGACTCCGCTCTGCGATGGCTCGGGGACGATCGCGGGCCGGCGCTTGAGCCGATGCTTCAATGTAACCCACAGGGCATAGCCCATCGCGTGCGCCGACGCTGGGGTGCGCCCAACCTATTGCTGGTCGGGCGCGCTGGCGGGCAGGGGGAGACGCTGACGGAGGGTCGGCTGCGCGGGCTGATCGGGGCTGGAGGCGGTGTCGCCGGCGTCGTTGGACATGGCGGCCAGCTCGGACTGGCGGTATTTGGGCGCGCTGACGTAGCCGTGGATGTGGTTTTTGGAGATCTGGTTGATAACCACCTCGACGGGCTGGGCGCTGTCGGGCTGGTAATACATCACCGGCTGGTAGAGATTGACATGCTTCTGGGACAGGTCGCGGTCATCGACGATGAGGAGCAGGTCAGCGTATTGGTGCTTGACGTTGGCTTTCTTCAGCTTGACGCTCAGAGGGCCTTCGCGCTTAAACTCCTTGGTTTTATCGATGTCGAACTCGAAGTAATTGCGCTCGCCCTTGCGCTCGAGGGCGATGAGCTCGGTGTGGTTCTTGGCGATTCCGCCGCTCAGCTCGGTGCGGGCGCTGCTCAAGTCGCCGCGGGTCTGCTCGATTTCCTTACCCTGGGCGTCGAGTTGCGATTGCAGTTTTTTGAAGCGCAGGTCGACAGCGCTGGGGCGATGGACGACGCGATGTTTCACCACGGGCCGAGACGGCGCGGGCGCCACGCTGGGCACATCCGGGGAGGGCTTGGGCGCAGTTTGCGCCATCAGCTCATTAACCTTGGCGTTGAGAACGTTGAGTTGGCTGCGGGTGGCGTCGAGCTGGGCGGTCATCTGCTGATTCTGGGCGGAGAGGGATTGGGCGCTGTGATGCTCATGCACGGCATAACCGAGGCCCGAGGCGGCAACGGCCACGGCGGCAATGAAAGGAACGGCGCGGCGCACAACCGGTAGAACGGTTGGGATCAAGGACTCTTCCATACTTGCCTCCACAGGAATCAGACTAATACGCAAGCACGCGGGCTTCCAAATGAACGAGAGCGTAACTGGTTTGATTGGCGCGAGTTGCGGGCGACGGGCGGAATAGTGACAAGAAGAAATTGCGCGGCGGGGGAAAATCCTGCCGGGCAGGCACGGCGAAGATGGGGGCGGCAGCGCTGATTCGGGTGGCGCAGATTGAGGAATTCGGGAGCCTTGCCGACATGACGAGGGCCAATGGAGGTTTTAGGTTCGATTGAGGAATCAGCGCCCGTCCTTGGTATCCGGAGTCCCATCGGACCAGTGCTCGACCCTCATCATAAAAATCGTCACTCGCTCTTCAGGAACGTTCGTCGCCAGGAGCGGCGAGCCGGGCGCGTCCGCCCCCCAGCTCTTGGCCGCATCGCCGGCGACAAAAAACATCAGGTGCGGATGCCAGCGCTTGGGCTCATCGCCCAGGTACTGCTGCTTCGACATCATGTAGCACATCGCGCCCGGAGCCAGGGGCGGCAGTTTTTTATTGTCGATGGCCGCGGCAATCGCTCGCGCAATCTCCTGCTTTGATTTTCCCTCAAGCACCCATCGAGTCTTCATCAGGTAGATTCGCTCATAGGTCTTCGCCGCTGCCGCATTGAAACAGTTCGGAGCACGCAGTTGGGGATTCCAGAAATCGGGGTGGCTGGTTTCGTTGGCCCATCCACGCTCCACGATGCACAGGAAGCCGTTGGTTCCCTTCACTGCGGTGACGTATCCATCCTTGGTTAAGACCATCACTTCCGCGGCCTGGGATATGGCTTTCGGCGCGCCACTGCGGGCCAGCGCAATCTCGTCCTTCTCCGGCATCAGGTATTGAGCCAGCGGAGCCAGCGCCGGATAGGAAGGAGACTGCGCATCCACCGGCATGGCCGTGGAAGTCCACATGGCTGGCGCAAAAGCGAGAAGCAATACTGTCTTCACTCGCATGGGACTCTCCCCAACAACGCGAGCAGACCAACGATGTTTGGAAATCCGGCTGCAGCGCGCGAGGAAATTATACCGGCAAGCAGGGTCTGGCTCATGGATCCCCGCCCAGGCCTGCTTTGGGAAAACTGGCAAGCAACCGACGTAGCGGTTAACCCATGCCGACGAGCGCAGCGATGATTTCGCGCCCAATCCTGTCTGACGGGTGACGTTCTACATCTTCACTTCGATGGGCCGCGGACCGCATAGCGCAGAAAGACATCCCCGCAACGGAACCGCCGTTCCCCGACCAGTTCCAAATCCCTCCGCACACCAATCGGGAAATACGGTTTTCCGCCGCCGATGACCACAGGGCAGATACGCATTTGGAACTCGTCGACAAGCCCTGCCTGGATGGCTTGTGCGGCGAGTTCAGGACCTGCCACAGCGATGTCGCTCCCAGCATTCGCCTTCAGGCGGCGAACGGCATCGGGATCGAAAGCGCGCTCGATGCTCGTGCGTGCGCTGCGCGGTGCGGGGAGGGTCCTCGAGTAAACGATCTTCTCAGCTGCCTGCCACGCCCACGCAAAGTCGAGCACAAACTGTGGTTGATGGGGAACGGTGTGCGCGGTTTCCCAGTACAGCATGGTCTCGTACACTCTCCGTCCATAGAGACAGGTGCGGAATGACGACACATGCCCGAAGATCCAGGTGTGCACCTCTTCGTCCTGGGGAGCGGTCCAGCCAAAGCCACCATGCTCGTCTTCTGTGTAACCATCGAGTGACGTGTTCATCATGTAGATCAACTTTGCCATGCACTGTCCTTCCACGGACAACCAGGATTTATCTGGCGCTCTGGCAAGTCTAATCGAGGCGTTTGGCCGTACGGATAACTGTCAAATGGCGTGAATGGGGCATAGCACCTTACGAGCTCAGATGAGGTCGATTCGATGCTTGGCGAGATGTGCAT
>JASHUH010000223.1 GCA_030040115.1 Acidobacteriaceae bacterium
GAAGCGCCTACGAAGGAGAGAAAGCAGAGGAAGCATACGAAGAAGCAAAGGCGCGGCCAGAGATTGAAGAAGGCGATGATGGACGCGGCGAGGCCGATCCAGGTGAGGGTTATCAGCATCGCCGAGCTGGATGATATCCAGTAAAGCGAAGGGGCGTACCAGTAGCGCGCCAGGCCCAATTGCTCGGCGACGGCGGAGAGATAATCGCGGGCGGGGAGAATGCCTTCGGGACCGATGAGACCGCGGACCTGCACCAGGAGGGAATAGAACGCGGAGAAGTAGATAAGGGCGAGGGCGCGCAGAAAGATCCACCGGGGAATCAGCCGACCACCCGGGCCGTGGCGCGGGTCGAACAGCCAGAGTACGAGGTTGCCCGGGCTGCGCTCCATGTAGGGAACAGGATATACCGGGGCGGCTGAGCCAACATGCACTTGTGTTACACGGCGCGCCGGCGCGTCAGCAGCGCAAGGGAGCTTGGGATTGGCCGGGCGCGGGCGTGCGCGGCGTCATGGGCATGGAGCGGAGGCGCGTTCCGGTGGCGGCGAAGACGGCGTTGCCGACCGCGGGCGCAAGGCCAATCAGCCCGATTTCGCCGGCGCCGGCCGAAGGCAGGTCTTTGCGGTCGACGAGCACAATCTCGACTTGTGGCGCGTCGCTGAAGCGGGGCAGGCGATAGTCGGCGAAGCGCGGGTTGAGAATGCGGCCGTTAGAGAAAAGAATCTGCTCGAAGAGCGCGCCGCCAATGGCCTGCACCACGGCTCCGGTCATCTGATTGCGCAGGCCGTCGGGATTGACGACGGCGCCGGATTCCCATGCCTGCACCACGCGGCGGATGCGAAGCTTTTTGGTGGTGGGATCGATTTCGACCTCCGCGCAAGTGGCGACATAGCCGCCCTTTTCGGTTCCACCGGCGATGCCGAATCCGCAGCCAGACGTGGACTTGACATGGGCCCAGCCGAAACAATCGGCGGCGGCTTCGAAGACGGCGCGGAGGCGTGGATCGGAGAGGTTCTTCAGGCGGAAGACGAGCGGATCGAGGCCCGCGGCGTGGGCCAGGCCGTCCATCGCCGATTCGCGGGCGAAATTGTTGGCGGCGGCCAGCGAGCGGTACGAGCCCTGCCGGAGTGGGGAGTCAGAGGGATGGTACTGGATGAGCTGGTTGGGGACATCGTAGGGCATGCCGATGCCCGCGCCCCCGGAGTTGTAATTGTGATGTTCCCAGGCGGCGAGGGTTCCATCGCGGCGCGCGCCGGCGCGAATCTCGATGAGGCCGGCGGGACGGAAGTAGGCCCAGGTAAACTCTTCGCGGCGGGTCCACTCGAGCTTGACGGGTTTACCCGCGGCTTTGGCCAGGCGAGCGGCTTCCACCGCGGCTTCGCCAGTATGCTTCCCGCCGTAGGCGCTACCCATATCGGGCTGGATGACGCGCACCCGGTCGGCGGGAAGATTGAAAGCCTGGGTCAGTTCGTCGCGCACGCCAAAGGGACGCTGGGTTCCGGTCCAGACGGTGAGCGCATCGCCGTTCCACTCCGCCACGGCGGCGCGCGGCTCGAGCGGCGTATGGGCGATGTACTGGACAGTGTATTGCTCTTCGAGCTTCAGGTCGGAGGCGGCCAGGGCTTGGGTCACCGAGCCGACGACGTGCTGCTGGCTGTCGTCGCCCCCGTCTTGAGGCGGCTTTTTGAGGACTGCGAAGAGCTCGCGGTTGGAGGGCTGTGCGGGGACGTTCCACTTGGCCTGAATTGCGGCGACGGCGCGTTTGGCGGTGAAGGCGTCGGGCGCGACCACGCCGGTGAAATCGCCGTCGCGCACCACTTGGACGCCGGTAATTTTCTCGGCCGCTGAAGCGTCGAGGGAGACAAGAGTGGCGTTGAAACCATCGGGGCGCAGCACGGCGCCGAAAAGCATCCCGGGACGGATCACGTCGGAGGGGTAAACGTGTTTGCCGGTGACGAAGTGGCGGCCATCAACCTTAGGGACGGCGGTTCCGGCGATCTTCCAATCCGTTGCCGGCGTAAGGCTCTCATCGCCGAAGACGATCTTGACCAACTTCTCGCCGCGCGTGAGTTCGCCATAGCTGAGCGACCGGCCAGAGCGGGGATCGGTGACTTTGCCATCGGCGGCGGTGAGCGTGGACGGCTTTACATGACAGCGGCGGGCGGCTTCTTCCAACAGCATGTGGCGGGCGGCCGCGGCCATGGTGCGCAACTCAGGGCCCATGGTGGGGGTGGTGCGGCTGCCGAAAGTGCCCATGTCCCAGGGCGTGAGAGCGGTGTCGCCCATGATCATTGCGATGGAATCAAAGGGCGCGCGCAGTTCTTCGGCGACTTGCTGGGCGAGCGAGGTGCGAATATTCTGGCCCACCTCGACTTTGCCCGTGAAGATGGTGACGCGGCTGTCGGAGGCGATGTGCAACCAGGCGCTCAGATCCTTGGGCAGCTCGTGACCGCCGAAGGTTCGGCCGGCCTCCTCCTGCGTCCATGCCGACCTGGCGGCGAGGCCGACAAAAAGGCCGCCGCCGAAGAGTTTGAGGAAGTCGCGGCGATCGACCTCAAGGACGCCGGAGGGATTCCAGGCGCCACCGTCGATAAATTCGCGTTCGAACGCGGTGCGAATCGTCATGAGGTTGGCCCCTCAATGGCCGCCGGTGAAGACGGCATGCTGGCGGCGCGGCGGATGGCGGCGAGAAGGCGCGGATAGGTTCCGCAGCGGCAGACGTTGCCGTTCATGGCCATCACAATCTCGTCGTCGTTGGGATGAGGCTTCGAGCGCAGCAAGGAAGTGGCGCTCAAGATCATGCCAGGCGTGCAGTAGCCGCACTGGAGAGCGCCTTCCTCCAGAAAAGCCTGCTGCACGGGACTCAGCCTGCCGTTTCGCTCCAGACCTTCAATCGTGACGATTTCCGCGCCGGCGGCCGAGGACGCCGGAGTGAGGCAGGAGCGCACCGCGCGGCCATTGAGCAGCACGGTGCACGCGCCGCACTGGCCTTCGCCGCAGCCGTACTTGGTTCCGGT
>JASHUH010000224.1 GCA_030040115.1 Acidobacteriaceae bacterium
GGCGCGGAGCCATCGGACGCGCCTTCGAGCGCCACGGGGATTTTTTCAACGGCGCCAGCCCGGGACCCGGCGCACAACGAGGAGGATTTACTGGCGTCGCTGTTGAAGCAGCGGGCGGCGCCTGCAGCTACGCCCGCGGTTCCTCCACAGGCTGTTCCTGCCGCTCCTGCTTATGCCGCCCCTGCTGCTCCGCCGCCGACTACGCCAGCAACTCCCGCGCCGGGCAGTTTTACGCAAATGTTCAGCTCGCTGAGCGCTTCGGCGCCCGCTGCCCCGGCGCCGGTTGCGGCCCCGCCACCGGCGGCTTCGGGCCAGGCATC
Source organism: Acidobacteriaceae bacterium (assembly GCA_030040115.1). Classification (GTDB taxonomy): domain Bacteria; phylum Acidobacteriota; class Terriglobia; order Terriglobales; family Acidobacteriaceae; genus Telmatobacter. The sequence continues at coordinate 321 of JASHUH010000224.1, forward strand.
AGGTCAAGCTTGGGCTTGGGCTCAGGCTCCGATCGCGCCTGCCCCGGAACCGCCGGCGCCAGCTCCCGCCAGTCCGGGAGAGTTTACCCGGATGCTGCAAGCGCTGAAGACCCCCGATCCCAATGGGGTGGCCCAGTTTCAGTCATTCTCCCGGCCGTCGCAGGAGCTGGCGAAACAATTCAGTCCCGTTTCCATGGACAAGAGTCGCGCCAGTGAGGTTTCGCCCGCCGCTTCTTCCGAGCCGGTCAAGAGCGTGGATCGTCCCCCAAGCACCCCACCCGTAAGCACCCCACCCGCGCCGGGCAGTTTTACGCAAATGTTCAGCTCGCTGGACGCTTCAGCGGCGGCTCCAGCGGCGCCGGCGCCACCGGCAACTTCCACTCCAGGTTCGGGACCGGCTTCCAGTCCAGCTTCGACTCCGGCATCGGGTCCGGGTGAATTTACGCGATTGTTTCAGGGACTGCCACAGGAGAAGACTGCGGCGCCGACATTGACTGCACCCGCGTCCGCGCCAAGCCAGGAGCCCGGCGCATTTACCCGACTATTTCAAGCGGTTCCCCCAGAAAAGGGCGCGGAGCCTATGCCCGCGCCCGCGCCGAAGCCGGCTGCCAGTCAAGAGCCGGGGGCCTTTACGCGGATGTTTTCGCAACCGGCGACACCGCAACCCACGCAGGAAAGCCCGGTGGATTTTCTCCGCTCCCAGCCGGCGCCTGCACGCGATTTGCAGTTTACGACGGAACCGGACAAGCCATTGGAACCGGCAATGCCGGCGCAAGGCGGATTTACGCAACTGCTGCAGGCGCTGAATGAGGAGCCGGCGCCGAAGCGGGCCGAGCCGCCACTGGCTCCGGTTTCGCCTCCGCCCGCGGCGGCTCCGGCGGCGGGAGGATTCACGCAGCTTTTGCGCACGCTTTCGGCCGAGCAGACGGCCCCGGCTTCGGCGCCTGCGCCAGCTCCGCCGCCACTTTCGTTTGCGCCGGCTGCGGCACCGCCGTTCGCCGCGCCCGCAGCGGGCTCGCCGGCGGTGTTGCCGCCGATTCCTCAGCCCGCCGGAAGCATGCCGGGGGAATTTACGCGGGTGATTTCCGGCTCGGCGCTCCGCGATCTGCAAAGCCCGGGGGCAGCCGCGCCGCCTCCGCCCGCGGCCGCGCCACCGAGCGCGCCGGCATGGACGCCACCGGGTATTCCCAAGCCTCCGGCAATGGGTCCCCCGCCACCTCCGGCGGCGCCGCCTCCGTTCGCACCGCCGGCTTTCGCCTTTCCCATCCCGCCAACGCCTGCGCCCCCACCGCCCGCGGCGCCCCAGCCGCCGCAAAACGGGTTGCAGAAGTACCTGCCGCTGATCCTGGTGCTGAATGCTTTTCTAATGCTGGCGGTGGTGCTGATTTTGGTGTTCGTGCTGCACCACAAATGAGCTTCCAGCTGCTAGCTCCCATTAGCCGTCAGCAATTGGCTTATCGATTTTGACGCCCACGCCGCATCAGGACGGATTGGCGAAGAGGAAGATCAGCTCCATGTCGGGATTGCTGATTTCGGCAGGCAGATAGACAGCGAAGTTGCGCGCGCGTACCACCGCTTCCCACACCGGGCCGCTCGGATCGAGGCTGAAGTACTGGTAACGCAGCTTGACGGGAATGGCGCGCGGGGGGACGGGGACATGAGTCAGCTTGAGGCCGGGCAGAGCCTGACGAATGAGCTGTTCGATGTGCGTGGCCGAGCAGGCCTTGGCCAGGGCGGGGAAGCGGGCGATGAGATCGGCTTCGCGTAAATCAGAAGAAACGGCGAGGTAGGGGCGCGAATTCTGGAAATAGCGATCCTTGTCGATAGCGGTGGCGTAGATGGAATCGCGCAACGGCTTGAGCGGTAGGGCCACGAAATTGCTGGGGACCACGGTTTCGAGCAGCTCCGCGATGGTGGCGTCGAGAGCCAGAAAACAGGAGCCTAGATTTTCGTGCTCATAGGTAGGCAAGTCGCGCGGCTCGATTTTTGGAGAGAAGGTGGTGAGCGCTCCGGCCAGGGAGAGCATGTGGAGGAAAAGCGCTTCCGGGTGGACGTGTGAGGCTTCGAGCATGTGGCGCGAGAGGGGAAGGTGGACGTTGATGGTGTAAAGCAGCCAGAAGTTGGCGATGTCGGAGGCGCTGAAATCGGCCAGCGACTGATTGCGCTGGCGGCGCGAACCGGCCAACTGGCTGCTTCGCGAGACCAGAGTTTCAATCTGGCCGCGTAGAATGCCGGTAAGCAGTTCGTTGCCTTTGATATTCAGGAGCGGGGGTACGAACTTGGGGTTGTGACGGTAGGCGCCGGACTCGGTGCGCTCAATCTGGGCAACGGGAAGCAGGACGGCGCCCTCGAGGTTTTCGCCTTCGGCGAGAATCTGGAGGTTTTTGCGGGCCAGGGAAACGGGCTTTTCCATCCCCGAACTGTTTTCGTCGCGCAACATTTGCAGTTCCGCGTAGAAGCGGGTGCTGGCGCCCGAGTGCTGCAGGGCGACGTTCACGCCGCCCGGCCGGTCCTGTGGGACGGCGAGGAAAAACGCGCATGCGCTTCTTCCGTCGGCGAAACACTCATCGAGGGTGCGCGAGGCGGGGAGCGCGTCCGAAGCGGGCAGGTCGAACATGAGCCCGTCAGGAAAGATGCCTGCGGCTTCCATGACGTTGAGCCGGCCTTGGCTGAGCCCAGCGGCGTCGAATTGCAGGGAGGCGAAACCCCAGTTGCGGAACGACAGCGCGGCGGTGAGGAAGCGCAGCGTGTCTTCGAAAAAGCGGTCCTGGGCCTGCAGATGCTGGGGGGAGAGAAAAACCCCCTTCGACCAAACCACCGGCTGTAACTGTCGCATACATCGATCTCCTGGGGAGATGCTCCTGGAGCGCCCGCGGGGGCGCGGGAAGACTCAAGAAAACAGGCTCTAAGGGGTGGAGTATACACCCGGGCCGCGCGCTCGAGGACGGCGAATCGAGGGCGCGCGAACGCTTCAGGATGCAGGATACGCTCGGGCCCGCGGACGTGCCGACGGCGAGGGCAAACTGCGCACAGAGCCGCTATGGGAAAGCCGCGCGGCGCGAAAGGATTGTGAAAAGTATTGCGAAGGGGCTTGACACAGGACGCTGCACGGGAAATAATCAAACCGCTTCTTAAAGGTGCGTCGAGACGATCCCTAGAGTTCCACGTCTGCGCGCCGGTGTAATTTTCGACCAAGGGAAAAATAGCGCGATTTCCGGTTGAGGCCCGCCCCAAACGCGGCCTCTTCCAAGCGGAGTGCGCACACACGTTGCGCACACGGGGTCTCCGGGGGGAAAAATGGCTAAAGAAAGCACACAGCACAAGCTCGATCGCGTCCGTTCGCCACGCGTGCATATCACCTACGACGTCGAGATCGGCGACGCCATTGAACTGAAGGAATTGCCCTTCGTGATGGGCGTTCTGGGAGATTTAACCGGGCAGCCGGAGCAGCCGCTCGCGGCGCTCAAGGACCGCAAGTTCGTCGAGATCAATCCCGACAACTTCGACACGGTGTTGAAAGGGATGCAGCCGCACCTGGCGTTTGCCGTCGAAAACAAGCTGAGCGATGATCCGAACGCAGGGCAAATCAAGGTGAACTTGAAATTTGAAAGTTTGGATGACTTCAGCCCCGAGAACGTGGCCAAGCAGGTGGGTCCGCTCAAGGAGCTGCTGGATTTGCGCACAAGGCTCTCCGATCTTCGCGGAAGCCTGCAGGGCAACGACAAGCTCGACGAAGCGTTGATGGAAGCGGTCTCAAGCACGGAATCCAAGGAAAAGCTTCGGGCTGAACTGGGTAAACCCTCCGGAGGTGGCGAATGAGCGCGAATGATACGGCAGTCGCGGCGGTAAGCGAAAAAGCAGCGGAAACTACGGAACAGACATTACTTGACCAGATTGTTGCGCAAGGCCGCTTCACACGCGACGCGGCGACGCTCGAACGCGGCCGCGACATGGTGAAGGAGTTCGTCACGCAGGTGCTCGAGGGGCACATGACCGTGACGCGCGACGCGGAGGCCACCATCCAGGCCCGGATTGCGCAGATTGACCGGCTGATTTCGATTCAGCTCAACGAAGTTCTGCATTACCCGGCATTTCAAAAGCTGGAGGGGACCTGGCGGGGCATCAAGTACCTGATCGACCAGTCGGAAACCAGCGAAATGCTGAAGATCAAGGTGCTCAACGTCTCCAAGCGCGAGCTGCTGAAAGATCTGCAGAGGGCGGCGGAATTCGATCAGAGCGCGTTGTTCAAGAAGGTGTATGAAGAGGAGTTCGGCGTCTTCGGTGGAGCGCCGTTCGCTTCGATCGTGGGCGACTACGAATTCGGGCGGGGGCCGGAAGACATCGAGCTGATGGAGCGGATTTCGCAGGTGGCGTCGGCGGCGCATGCGCCTTTCCTGACGGCGGCCAACTCGGAGCTGCTGAACTTGAGCAGTTACACGCAACTGGGCGCGCCGCGCGACATCGGCAAGATTTTCGATTCCACCGAGTACGCGAAGTGGAAGAGCTTCCGGCAGTCGGACGATTCGCGCTACGTGGCGCTCACACTGCCGCACATCCTGATGCGGCTGCCTTACGGAAAGGACACCAAACAGGTTGAGGCGTTCGACTACGAAGAGGGGGTGGATGGCAGCGATCACTCCAAGTACCTGTGGGGCAACGCGGCCTTCGGGCTGGCGGCTCGTCTGACGAACTCGTTTGCGAAATACGGTTGGTGCGCATCGATCCGGGGTGTGGAAGGCGGCGGTCTGGTGGAGGGGCTTCCGGCGCATACATTCCGCACCGACGAAGGCGACGTGGCCCTGAAGTGCCCGACCGAAGTGGCGGTCACCGACCGGCGCGAGAAGGAATTGGCCGATCAGGGCCTGGTGCCGCTGGTGCACTGCAAGGGAACCGACTACGCGGCCTTCTTCAGCGTGCAGACGGCGAACAAGCCAAAACTATACGACAAGGATGCGGCGAACGCCAAT
>JASHUH010000225.1 GCA_030040115.1 Acidobacteriaceae bacterium
GCCTACAAGCAGGCCGTGCGCGACGCGCAGATGTTTCTCGAAGGCCGCCACGCGGAGCTGGAGCGGACCCTTATCGCGCGCATGATGGCAGCCGCGGAAACCGAGCAGTTCGAGGCCGCGGCGCGGCTGCGCGATCAGCTCTCCACCGTGCGCCAGCTCCAGGAAAAACAGCGCATCGCCACCGCCGGGAAGGATGAGGACGCCGACGTTTTCGGCTACCACTTCGAGGACGGCAGCCTGGCCGTGAACCTCTTCCACATGCGCGCCGGCAAAATCGTGGATCGCCGCGAATTCTTCTGGGAAGATTTGCCCGAACAGTGGTCAGTGGTCAGCGGTCAGTGGTCAGCAATTGCGGCGGGGGAACCGGAAACGCGAGATCGGACGCAGGAGTTCGGCGCGGGCGAGGTTTTTAGCGCCCTCCTCAAGCAGCTCTACATCGACCAGCAATATGTCCCGCGCACCATCCTCATTCCCGTGGACTTTGACGACCGCGAGACGCTGGCCACGCTCCTGACCGAGCGCACCGGCCATCGCATCGAATTGACCGTTCCCCGGCGCGGCGAAAAGCGGTCCCTGGTCGACTTGGCCGGCCAGAACGCCAAGCAATCCTATACGCAGCGGTTCCGTGTGCTCGAGCCCTCGCGCAAAGCCATCCAGGAAGAACTAGCCGACGTGCTCATGCTCCCCGAGCTTCCCCGGCGCATCGAGTGCTTCGACATTTCCCACATCCAGGGCGCCGAAACCGTCGCCTCGTTAGTGGTGTGGGAAGACGGAAAGATGAACAAGCAGGCCTACCGCAAATTCAAGGTGAAAACCGTGGCCGGCGTCGACGACTTTGCCTCCATGCACGAGGTGGTGGAGCGCCGCTATCGGCGTATCCTGGAGACCGGCAAACAAGGAAGCATCTTGGAAGGCCGTGATAGCGCCGAGGCGTCTTCGCCTCGCACGCCCGGTGCGAACATAACCCAAGGCGTAAACCCTGGGTCGCAGGCCGAGACTGCGGCGCAAGCCCCGGTGGGGCAGCAGAACACGGCATCCGCCGATTGCGCCGAACACGCTACCGTAACCAACAGGAAAGAGCCCGCCACGATGCCTTCGCTCATCCTCATCGACGGCGGCCTGGGCCAGTTGCACGCCGCCGCTGACGCCCTCGAATCGCTGGGCTTAACCACCCAGCCGCTGGCGTCGATCGCCAAAAAGGAAGAAGTGATCTACCTCTACGGCAACGAAGACGAGCCGGTGGTTCTCGACCGCCGCTCCCCGGTGCTGCACCTCATTCAGCTCATCCGTGACGAAAGCCACCGCTTCGCCGTCGGCTATCATCGCCAGCGCCGCGCCATGCGCGACCGCGACTCGGAACTCCTGGCCATCCCCGGCGTCGGCGCGCAGACCCGGCAGCGGCTGCTCACGCACTTTGGCAGCCTGCGCGATGTGCAGCAGGCCACAGCGGATTCGCTGGCCGCGGTCGTCCCGCGCAAAACGGCCGAAACCATCTGGAAGCATTTTCACCTTTCCGAACCCGCCACGGCCGCACCGGAGCCCGCGCCCGAACCGGATGAATCGGCGGGCGACCTCGTGCCGCTCGATCCAATCTCGCCTCAGCGATAGCCGGGCCGCCCCCGATTCAACCCGCGCGCACCAGCTCATGCTTTTTCACCGCGATCTTATGTTTGCAAGCCTCGCAGGAAAAACCATCGAGCAGAGCGATGCTGTTCACGGGAGCGCCACACCAGGGGCATTTTCCGCGCAGCGCGCCGATCCCCAGCATCGGCCCCAACAGGGGCGCAAAGACGCCGGCAATCAGCATGGGAACCCCGAGAAAGGCGCCAATCCCGGTAATCAAAAGCAGCGTCCCCACCATGATCAACACAGGCGCGCAGATAACCCCGAGGAGCAATCCCCCGAAAGCCCCCCGCACCGGTGTCTTCTCTGTGGGTGTCGTCGCCGGGCTCTCGTGTGGCGCGCTCGCGCCTGCCTGGCTCGCATAGGCGGTTCCGCAATGTGGACAATAGCTCCAGGACGACTCGATGCGCCCACCGCATTTGGAACAGGATCCGTCCATCATCGACCCCTCCCCGACGGTCTACGCAGAGAATCAGGACGGATCAAAAATGCCTCTGGGCTGCCTTCAAAGCAGTTCGTTCCGGCGAACGCTCGCGCGAGTCCGCAAATGCATGCCTTTCCGGCCCTGGCTCGTCTGCAGAATCGAGCCTAGCGCGCAGTCAAATTTTCTCCCGTGATCCTCATCACATTCGGGCGCAGCGATTTCTTTGAAGAAATGCCTGTCCGGCGCGGCGCCATGTTGGTGAGAGTTTGAAGACGCTCTAAACGGGCCGCATGCTTCTGAGGCGTTCGATCAACCTCACCGGATGCATGGGCTTTTCGACCAGTTCGAAGGCGAAGCCTTGCTCCCGGGCCACTTCCAGCAGGTCGGCGACCCCCGCCTGGCCCGAAAAAAGCAGAATCGTCATGTCAGGAAACAATTTGCGCACGCTGATGGCAAGATCCACACCGTTCATGCCCGGCATCACGACGTCGGAAAGCAGATAATCGGGTCGAAGCTCCTTGGTGATTTGCAGCGCGGTCGAAGCATCGTAGGCGGAAAACGCGCAGAAACCCGAGATGTTTAGAATCTCGGCCACGGTGTCCGCCAGGATCACTTCATCGTCAACCACGAGAATGCTGGGGCGCGCCGCGCCAGAGGCTTCGCAGAGCGTCTTCCGCTCCTGGGCGGCAATAAAACTCTGAGAAGGTTTGTCGGTCGCCTGAGAGATTTCCGGCCAACAGTATTCGAACATTCACCGTCTCCTCTCCTTTTTTTTCCCAACCGGGTAGCACTTACCCGGCGCAACGACGCAGCACTGCGCTCAGGTAAAAGGGACGAAACAAGATAATCGAAGCGTCCCTATCCTCCGACGTTTTATCTGCATTTTCAGGACCATAAGCTTCAAAAAAACCCGCCGCCGCTGTAATTCGTTATCACCAGTCCTGCTTTCTCTCGGGAAAAGACGTTTCAAGGCCCTTCCGGGCAAGCTCTCTTGGGCCTCGTTCCCGCTCGGTCGAACGGCAACTTCAATCCCATCCTGCGCAGCGACTGCTATTTCCCGAACGTGAATCCCTGGAATTCCCCCGACGAGTATCACCTTCAGAGCGCCCGGAACGACCCTGGAGAAGAAAGGGCAAACCCCTTTGCGTTCACCGTCACGGGGGCGGCGATTTTTAAAGCGCCAATCCACGGTAATGCCGCAAGCGTGCAATTTTGGCCGGTACACGGCCGCAAATTCGTCCACCAGCCCGTGCAGGTGTAAACACACGGCTGGCCTGCCGTCTGGCGATAATGACCCAACATACGGAAGATGAGTTGCGCACCCAGTCCAGTTCCCCCTCAGCAGGAACAGGTACGCCAAGGCTTCTTCGCCGCCAAAAGAGCCTCCGGGCTATCGAACGGGCCCTCGAAAGGCAGTCGAATCCCTCTATGGCTCACGTTTGGCATGGAGATAGACTATCTCCTGCTCCTGAGAAAGGTGGAATTCTCGCGAAGATCGCGATGCGCGCCTCACCGCCCTCCAGCGGGTCGGCGGCAAGAGGCAAAGCGGAAGCTGGCCCCGAGGCGCCTCGCAGGGAGAGGCTGGACCGAGAGGCCGGTGCAGGGTCAGCATTTTGGGCCGGTCTTCTCAGTCACCGTTTTTCAGAAGCCGCTTTTTTCGTTATGGAGATTAGAAAAGCTCATTCGGCTGTCGCGCCGACATGCGCTTCTCGATGTCTGAGGCTCGCCGAAACGCGCGCCAGCAACTCGTCAGGGTGGACAGGTTTGGTAAGCAACGTAAACTGGTGCCCTTGATTCTTCGCGGAGGCCAACAGGTCAAGCGTAGTCGCCTGGCCGGAAAAGAGGAGGATCTTGCAATCGGGAAAGATGCGCTTGATGGTGATGGCGAGCTCAATACCGCTCATACCCGGTAAAACCACATCGGTGAGCAGCAATTCAGGCGGGGTCAGCAGCGCCATCTCCAGAGCATCGTTCGCGTCGTAGGCAGTCAGCGCGGCATAACCGCTGCGGCAAAGAATTTCGGTCACTGTATCGGCGATTGCAGATTCGTCGTCAACTACCAGAACCACGGGCCGGTACGGACTATTGTCGGCCGGAGGTGCTTGATCGATCGGGACGATGGGGGAAGTTCGCTGTTTTCCGATCATATGGGTTTACCTCTACTCAAACGCTATCAGGGTTTCGCCCATACGGGGAAAATTGTTGGGAAATCGTCGCAATGGGCGCCGATGCGGATGCCGCAGGATGTGGGACTATAATTTTACTTGAGCGCTAGATTTACGGAAATTTAGTCATACGTTAGTGCAACGTTTCTTGCAATGAGGGCACTCGAACAATTGGGGTACAGTCGGATGATCAAAGAGGCTCAAACACCGGCAACTGAGGAGGCGCCAGCAAGGCAGGGAGCGCCAACTGACGCGATGAGCTTCCCCTCGATCCGTCAGGACCAGGTTCCGAAAGGGCGGGATGGGAAGCACAAGCGAATCGTAACCAGGCTCTTGCACGATATCGATCGGCTCAAAGCCAGAAGCGCCTTGAAGGTTCCATTAAGTGCTCTGCCGGACACCAAAGAGAACATTCGCTCGGCATTGAACCGCGCGACGCGCCAGCGTGGGATTGAGGTCGCCACTTCGAGCGACGCCGAGTTCCTCTACATTTGGAAGTCGGAGACCAAGCCGTGACTCATCTCGCGCCGCAGTCTGCGAGCGCGCATTTCACTGAGGAAGTAGGTCATGAGCTCGGTGCGCATGGACAAGTGGCTGTGGGCGGCTCGCTTTTTCAAAACCCGGGCGCTGGCCGGTCGCGCTTGTGAATTGGGTCGCGTGATGTCGAATGGACTGCGCGCCGTTGCGACACCAGAGAGCGCGCATCATCTCGGAGCCACAAACTCAAGTCGGCGCAAACCCGAGGAGCGGCGACCGAGCACAAAGCCCGCCACGGCGCCGGATCTCTGGTTTCGCTGTAAGCCGGCTCGCGAGGTCCGCGCCGGCGACCGGTTGCGGGTTGAGAACGAAGGCGGCGCCTACGAGATTGAAGTGCTTGAAGTGAGCGCGGTGCGCGGACCGGCGGTCGTTGCGCAGACACTTTATCACGAAAGCGACGCCAGCCGCGAGGCGCGGCTGAAGCTGGCAGAAGAACGAAAGGCGATGCGCGAATTTGCGCTTCTGCCTGACCGCCGCCCCTCCAAACGGGATCGGCGGCGGATTATTCGGTTCCGGAGCAGCGGCTGAGAGCCTGGGCCAGGTTGCGGGCGACAAAGTTGTCGAGCTGTCCTTACCCGAGCAGGCGCTGAATCTTCGCCTCAATCACGTCTTTGGGCACGTAGCCCACAATCTGGTCGGCCACTTTGCCATTCTTAAAAAACAGCAGTGCGGGAATGCCGCGAATTCCATAGCGCGAGGGCGTGGCGCCGTTCTCGTCCACGTTGACCTTCGCTACCTTCAGTTTGCCGGCGTAGGATTGCGCCACGCCATCCACGATGGGCGCAATCGCCTTGCAGGGGCCGCACCACACGGCCCAGAAATCCACCAGCACCGGCTGCTCACTGCGCAGCACTTCCTCATCGAAGTTTGCATCGTTGACTTCAAAAACACCCGGCCCAGCCATGATCCTCCTAGCGACCCGCACGCGATTTAGTGTACAAGAACCAACATAATGGATGCGCGACCGCTGCGGAAGTCGCAACCCCCGGCGCGCAGGCCCGTCCCGCCGCCACGCGCGGCAACTGCCTGAGTACGCACCGATTTCTGGCCTCTATGCTATCGTTCTTCCTTTGGGAGTAACGCGTGAAGACCGTTTACATCTCCTCAACGTTCCAGGATCTAAAGGATTTCCGGTGGGCGGTCTATCACGCGTTGACCAAAATGCAATACAGGGTCATTGGGATGGAGGACTATGTTGCAAAGGACGAGCGCACCGTGAGGAGATGTTGCTCGGACGCGTCATCCTGTGACTTCTACGTCGGAATCGTCGGGCGGCGTTATGGTTACGTGCCGCCTTACGGCCCGGAGAATTGGGGCCGTGCTTCTATCACCGAGCTTGAATACAGATCCGCGCGGCGAGCTGAGCGCAAGTGCCTTCTATTTTTGCTAGATTCCGACATTGAGTGGCCTGCCGAATTCATCGAGGACGACGAAGACAAACTTGAAAAACTTCGACTCTTTCGAGATGAATTCAGCCTTAATAGCGCTGCCCTTTTTCACACTCCTGGGGAGCTCGCCGAAAGCGCAATGGCATCAATTCACCTCGCAGAAGCCGAAATAACCTTGGGTATCCTTCCATTTGGATTATCCTCGACGGAAGGCGCTGCGAACGAGAGGATGTTCGGATCCAGAGGGTTTGACGGAAAGGCACGGATAAATGTTGACCTGTTAAATGTTATGACTTCAGGCGATATGGACCTCTCTCAGGCGATACTTTCAGCCGTCGTAGATACACGCCAGGCTAAAGTGATATGGGTCGACATGGGATTTGGCCGGTCGTGGTGGACTACCCGTCTTCATCTCATGGCTTCTCTACTCCTGGATTACAGTACGTGCACGCATATGGTTTTTTCCGCCGAGGACGATCGCTTCTGGGGGATGAGCTCTCTGAGCAACGTCAAAAAGACCTTGGTGCTTCATTTCCCAATTCTTGATGACCTTTACCGCCAAAGCATCTCCTCCTGCGAACCCCGATTCAACGTCTCAGATACAGTGAAAGACATTATCGCAACAAACAGAGCCCTACTGGATACGTTCGGAGGCGAAGAGGCGCTCAAGGAATGGATCAGTCAACATTCCCTGTTCACTTGGTTTGGGTTCAGTCGAAACTCGGTCATGCTAAGCGATCGTAAGTCACCCCGCGAATTGCTTAAGGAGGTTCTCGCTTGTCCTTCAGAATATGTTCCACTAACGCGAAACGGCGCGCTCGCCAATGTAATTGATCGAGCCGCGTTGGCCACGGAGGTTGCCCAGAGCGCGATCTGACATCCAATCCAGTTGGATGTGAGACCACAGAGGGTGCATTCGTTCCGAATAGGCAGATTTCCCGCTCTCGATTTCGCTCTTAACTCCTTGCGAACCTCTCCTGTGACCTCGAAAGCGGTTTGAAGTGACCTGCCATCGAAAGACTCGACTAGCGTCAATTGATGACTTCAGGTAAGCCACTCATCCACCGTGATTGTGCGGACCTGGCCGGTTACGGATTCCATCCGCCCGATCCCGGGCCGTCCAGGCAAGGTGCGACTGCTGAAGTTCCGCCCTCTGGCGCGTTACGCGCACCTACCAGGGGGTTGGCTGCTTCCTGCGACCCCGAAGGACGAACGCGCTTCCCGCGCAGCGTTCTGAGGCAAGTGGCAGTCCTATCTGCAGGTTTCGAGCGAAAATAAAGAAATGAAGCGCTCCGGCACAGCCGATCTCCCCTCCATGGGGGCGGGTTGCCACCGTGACAGTGAAGGTGGCCGGCTTGACAGTGATTATGACGGGGGGTTGTCGCCGCAACACGAAGCGAATGAGACTCGCCACCGGTTCCCCGCTTCCACGCCGGGCTCGCCTCTGCGGTTCTCGTGGGAAGCGAGTGCAATAGGATTCCGCAATGCGCGAACACTCCAATCCCATTCAAGCATAGCTGAATCCGCTCTTCTTCAACGGCAAAACCCGAATGCGTTCTCCAGTTGCGGCGAAGATGGCGTTGCCGACCGCGGGCAGAATTGGCGGCAGCGCTGGCTCGCCCAGGCCGGTCGGCGGGAACTCGCTTTTGCGCCAGAAAATCTCGATCTCCGGGACCTGGCGCAAGCGCAGCATCGGATGCTGATGATAGTTGGTCTGGTCCACACGGCCGTTGGTCAAAGTGATCTCCTGCTGCATATGGCTGAGGCCCTCGATGATGCCCCCGCAGCACAGGCTCTCGGCGGCTGCCGGATTGATGATCTGGCTGCCGATGTCTCCTGCGGCCCAGACATGGTGGACCGTGACGCGATTGAGGCCGTCGACGCTGACCTCGGCGACCATGGCAAAGTAGCCGAGATGGCAGAAGTGGGCGCCTAGCCCCATACCGCGGCCGGGGGATTTCTTGCGGTTACGCCAGCCCGATTTTTCGGCGACAAGCTCGAACACACCCTTCATTCGTTCCGAATTGAGCAGATCGGGATTCTGCGGATCGACCTTCGTGGTCGTGTCTGGTGCGGCGTTCAGGAGTTCGAGTTGAAAATCGAGAGGATCGCGGTCGGCGGCGGCGGCCAGCTCATCGAGGAACGACTGGTGGACGAAGGCGTACGCATTGTCGCCTGGAGCGCGCAGAGCGCCGCATCGCAGCCATATCGGTATGGTGCTCATGCCCAGCGAAAAATTCTGCACTCGGCCGGCGGGGAATTGATCGCCGCCAATATCCCCACCTTCCACGGTGTTCTTTCCTTGGCCAAACGTGATGAGGTGCTGGCGCCAGGCGACAAGTTTGCCTTGAGCATCGAGGCCAGCCTTGAGGCCGATGAAGCCGCCGGGACGATACGCGTCGTGCGCGAAATCGTCTTCGCGCGACCAGACAAGCTTGACCGGCGCGCCCATCTGTCTGGCCAACCATGCCGCTTCGACCATGTAATCGTTCGTCAAGCGCCGGCCAAAGCCACCGCCGGCGCGGCAAAGATGGACCTTGATGTTCCCGGGGTCGATGCCGACTGCCTGCGCCACCGAGGCGCGGCCTTCGGCGGGCATCTGGCTAGTGGTCCAGATTTCCAATTTGCCGTCCTGGTAGGCGGCAGTCGTGTCCTGCGGCTCCAGAGTTCCGTGCGCCAAGAACGGATAAGCATAAACCGCCTCGAGAACTTTGGTGGCCGACTTGAGTGACCCATCGGCGTCGCCGTAGCTGCGGATTGCGTATGCCGGCGCGGATTTCAGTAACTCCGCAGCGGGCTTCGCGAAGTCGGCGCTGTTCTGGGCGGCGCCGCGGCCGTAATCCCACTCGATCTTCAGGCTCTTGCGGGCGCTTTGCGCTTGCCACCAGGTATCGGCAAGAATGGCGACGCCGGGTTCCATGCCCGGCTCCGCCGGCGCGATCGGATCATCGGTGAGCGCGCCCTCGATAATCAGAACTTTGCGCACACCGGGAAGCTTACCCACCTCCTCGATATTGACGCTTTTCACTTTGCCTCCGAAAACTGCGCACCTCTGGATGACGGCGTGAAGCATTCCGGGCAACGCGAAATCGATCCCGAAGATCGGCTTGCCGGCGACGATAGCGTGATTGTCGACGCCCGGGTGTGACTTGCCAATGATGCGGTAATCCTTTGGGTCCTTGAGCTTCACGGAACTCAAGTCGGGCGGAGTCAGCGTCGCTAATTTTGCGGCCAATCGGCTATAGGGAAACATCCGGCCCGACGTAGCATGCACGACTTTCCCGCAGTCGGTTGTGCATTCGGACTCGGGAACGCCCCACGTTTGCGCGGCCGCAGTGATGAGCATCTGCCGGTAGGCGGCGCCCACGCGGCGCAACGAATCCCAGTTGATGGGAGTGGCCGTGCTGCCGCCGGTAAACTGCGGCCCGAACACCTCCGGATCGAGGTCCGCCTGCTCAATGCGCACCTGATTCCAATCCGCGTCGAGTTCCTCCGCGATCAGCATGGGCAGCATGGTCTTTACGCCTTGGCCCAACTCCGGATTCTTGGCCATGAGCGTAATCAAGCCGCTAGGATCGATATGAATGAATGCAACAGGCGCGAAGGCAGGCTGCTGGCCCGGCTCCTGCCCCAGATGCCGGAGCGGTGTGTAGAGGCCCAGGGCGAAAGCTCCGCCGGCGAGGATGGTCATTTTGAGAAAGGATCGGCGGTCAAGATCATAGTCGTTGCCCATTGTGTTCACCCTCCTTCAGCCTCTCAGGGCCGGCGCGTGAGCCGCCTCGGCCGCGCGATGAATGGCCTGCCGGATGCGCGGGTAAGTTCCGCAGCGGCAAAGATTGCCGCTCATGGCCTTGTCGATGTCGGCGTCAGTGGGATGCGGGGTGCGAGCCAACAAGGCTGCGGCAGCCATAATCTGGCCGGGCTGACAGTAGCCGCACTGGGGCACGTCTACCGCCTCCCAAGCCTGCTGCACGGGGTGCGTGGCGTCTGCGGAAAGCCCTTCGATGGTGGTGATGTCTCGACCGGTCAGGCTGCCGATTTGAGTCATGCAGGAGCGTACCGGTTTGCCATCCGCCAGCACCGTGCAGGCGCCGCAGACTCCGATACCGCAGCCGTACTTGGTTCCTTTTAGGCCCAGTCCGTCGCGCAAAGCCCACAGGAGGGGCGTATCAGGCGCTAGGTCGATCGTCCTGAGTTCGTGGTTCACACTCAGTTTTAAGGGCATTGGGGCATCTCCTTCCGGGCGCCGG
>JASHUH010000226.1 GCA_030040115.1 Acidobacteriaceae bacterium
AGCTCGAAGCCGCAAAACGCGTCGCCGCGTCCGTCGGCGCCGTCGAACACCGCATTGCTTCCATCGATCTGCGCGTCTTCGGCGGCTCCGCGCTCACTGCCGATCTCCCCGTGCCCAAGGGCCGCGACCTTTCCGCAATGGCCCACGGCATTCCCATCACCTATGTCCCCGCGCGCAACACCATCTTTCTCTCCTTCGCGCTCGCTTGGACCGAGGTGCTCGGGGCCAACGACATCTTCCTAGGCGTCAACGCGCTCGACTACTCTGGCTACCCCGATTGCCGACCCGAGTTCATCGCCGCCTTCGAAACCATGGCCAACCTAGCCACCAAGGCCGGCGTGGAAGGCCGCCAGCGGCTCACCATCCACACCCCTCTCATCGCCATGACCAAAGCGCAGATCATCGCCAGGGGCCTCTCCCTGGGCGTCGATTACGGCCTCACCAGCAGTTGCTACGATCCTTCGCCCACCGGCGAGCCCTGCGGCCAATGCGACTCCTGTCTCCTTCGCCAGAAAGGCTTTCGCGAAAACGGCCTCGAAGATCCGCTTCGCACTGGCTCTTGAAGGTGCTCCACCTTCCGTTGTTCCCTTTTTCCTTTGTTCTCATGCTCCCTTGCTCCCTGTTCCCTGATACCTCGTTCCCTGATCTCTGATCCCTGATTTCTTCGCTCCCTCGTTCCCCGATAAAGCACTTCTCCTTCTGTTGTGTACCGAAGCCGGAAACTCAAGTGGGAGATTCCTCAAAGAATCGCCACCTGCGATTGAAATTGCAAGACCCACCTGTGAAGGAGAAGTGCTCTAGAATGCAGCAGACAGCATTCTCTCGGGTAAGAGGAGCTTGATGGAGCCGGAACCGCAGCCCCCGAACCAGGAATCTGACTCAATCCAGCAGAGCGCCGGACTCCCGGAATCCTCCGGGCCCGGCGACTTTCTCCCCCCCGGCCCGCTCGGCCCTCCCGAGCCCTACCATGGCTTGCGCTGGATGTTTGTGGGCGATCAGGGGCTGCGCGCCGGCTGGTCCGTGCTGCTCTTCAGCTTCGTCTTCATTCCGGTCCTCATCGCTGTCGGATCCATCTTTTCCCAAGCTCACTTGGTCGCCAGGAGACGCCCCACCAACCCAACGGCCGAAGTTGCCATTTTTTCCGAGCTGATCCCCTTTCTCGCCCTGCTCGCCGCCGCCGCCATTGTCGCCGTCGTCGAGCGGCGCCGCCTTCTCGATTTCAACTTGCGCGATCCGCGTCGGCCGCTGCATTTTTTCTCCGGACTCATCATCGGCTTTTTGGCCCTGTCAGCCCTCATCGGTGCGCTGGCTTGGGGCCATTGGCTGCGCCTCGGGCCGCTATCGCTTTCCGCCAGCCAACTTTTCCGCTATGCCCTCTTATGGGGTTGCGCTTTTTTGCTCGTGGGCTGCGTTGAAGAGGGAACCTTCCGTTGTTATCTGCAATACACGCTCACCCGCGGCATCAATTTCTGGTGGGCGCTGGGCGTCAACGCGGCCATCTGCCTCGACTTGGTGGTGCACGCCAAAGGCAACGGCGTTTGGGGCGACTACATCATTGCCCTTCTCGGCGTTGTTCCCTGCTACATCCTTCACCGAAAGGCTGGCGCCCGCAGCGCCTTTTGGCAAGCGGCCTGGGTCACCTCCACGCTCTTCGGCTTTCTGCATACCGGCAATGGCGGCGAAAATTGGATCGGCATTTTTGCCGCCGGAGCCATCGGCTTCGTCTTTTGTGTCAGCATCTGGGCTACCGGCTCGGCATGGTGGGCCATCGGCTGCCATGCCGGATGGGACTGGGGCGAAACCTACTTCTACGGCACGGCCGATAGCGGGATGCTCGCGCGCGGTCATCTGTTTGCTTCTGCGCCAGCCGGCAATGTGCTCTGGAGCGGCGGAAAAGACGGCCCTGAAGGCAGCCTGCTGGTCATCGCCGTCATTCTCCTGCTGCTCGTGGTCCTCGTAACCGTCTACAGGCCAAAAAACACGGTTGCGCCGGCAGCGGCAAGCTCGCCGACGCGGCCAGACGTGCGTTGAGCAGCTTCTACGGCTCTGGCCTCGTCGGAGCAATTAAGGCCCCTGCTGCCATCGGAATCCAATCAGGCCTGACTCCGCCCCGCGTTATCCTGATCGTGGCCGATGCCGGAACCCATCCCTTTCCCCATCCGCGGAACTGCGCCGCCCGCACCCCGCCGCAAGCACTCCACGCTGCGGATTCTGGTCGTGACGGCTGCATCCCTGCTGGGCCTCGTGGTGGGAGGCGGAATCGCGGCGGTGCTGTGGTTGCGCGCTGCGGCCATCGCGGAGCTTCCCCTCATGGATGGCTCCCTTCGCTTGCCGGGTCTTTCCGCGCCCGTCGTCGTGCGGCGTGACGCCCACGGCGTGCCCCATATTGACGCTGCCACGCAAGGTGACCTCCTCGAAGCCCAGGGCTACGTCACTGCTCGGGACCGCCTCTGGCAAATGGACCTTTACCGCCGTAACGCCGACGGCACTCTCGCCGAAATCATGGGTCCGCCCCTCGTCGAGCACGATAAAATCCAGCGCGTTCTCCAGATTCGCATGGCCGCCCAGCGCATCTTTGCCCACCTGCCTGCCGCGGACCGCAAACGCCTCGACGACTACGCGCGCGGTGTCAACCTTTACATCGGACAATGCGAACGGTCCCACTCACTTCCTGTCGAATTCAAGCTGCTCCTGTATCGGCCGCAGCCATGGACGGGCGTTGATAGCGTGAGCGTCGGAATGATGGAAGTGCAGGAACTCGACACCCACGCCGCCAACAAGCTCACGCGGTCTTGGATCTCCGCGCGTCTCCACAACCCGCAGCTCGAGGCTGATCTTTATCCCGTCGGCTCGTGGCGCGACCATCCGCCCACTGGCGTCGATGTGGATTTAACCAAGCCGCAGCCCGTGCCGCCGCCCCTCTCCAGTTCCGCGAAAATTGACCCATGGCAAACCAGTCTTGCGGAAACCAGTCCTGAAGAAACGAGCATTGGCCGAACCACCTCGCCACTCCTGCCCGCTCCGGGCCTCGAACCGCCCCTCGACCGCACCACCCGCCACGCCCTCGAGGCCCTGGGCATGAACCATTGCGGCGGCTGCACCGTAGGATCCAATAACTGGGTCATCTCCGGCGCCCACACCGTCAGTGGCAAGCCCCTGCTCGCCAATGATATGCACATCGCGCTCACCGAGCCCAACATTTGGTACATGGCCGCCTTACGTGCGCCCGGTTTTGACGCCGCCGGCGTCACCCTCCCCGGAGTTCCCTTCATCATCGCCGGCCATAATGAACACATCGCCTGGGGATTCACCGACCTCTATGCCGATGTGCAGGATCTGTACGTCGAGCAACTCGACGGCAAGGACCATTACCTCGCAATCGACGGCAATTGGAAGCCGCTCGCCGTCGATCACGAGGTCATTCACGTCCGCCTTGGCCGCGATGTCACAGTCGTGGTTCGATCCACGGACCATGGTCCGCTGGTGAATCCCATCATTCCCAAGGAAAAGCGGCCCATCGCCCTCAAGTGGACCTTGTACGATCCCTCGCTCAACGACATTCCCCTTTACGCCATGAACACCGCCGCCAACTGGACGGAGTTTTCGCAAGCCATCGCCGACTGGGAGTGGCCCACACAAAATCTTGTCTACTCCGACGATCAGGGCCACATCGCCTACCACGCCATCGGACGGGTTCCATTGCGGCCCAATGGACTGATGGGCGTGCCCATCACCGACAACCAGCACGAGTGGTCCGGTTATATTCCCTTCAACGACATGCCCAACGCTTTCGATCCCCCCTCCGGTTTTCTGGCTACGGCCAACTCCCGCGTCACCACTCCGCAGTCGCCGTATCCGATAACACTGGAGTGGATCGATCCCTATCGCATCGACCGCATCTACCGCTTGCTCGATGGGCGCAACCAGCTCACGGCTCGAGATATGCTGGCGGTCCAGACCGACATTTACAGCGAGATCGATCAGGAGTTCGCTCAACGCTTCGCCTACGCCATCGACCACACGCCCACCGCCGAGGCACGGCTTCGCCAAGCCGCCGACCTCATGCGCGGTTGGGATGGCGAGCTCGCCATCGACTCCGCCGCCCCCTCGATCGTCGACCACGCCCGCCGAGCGCTTTGGCCGCTGATTCTCAAGCCCAAGCTCGGCAATCTCTGGACCGACTACCATTGGGGCGAGTCGCTTTTCGCCCTGGAACAGATCGTCATGAACACCGAGCTCCGCTGGCTTCCGTCCGGCTATAAAGATTGGAACGCACTCTTGACCGACGCCGTGCGTAAGGGTATGGACGCCGGCAAGGCGCCTTCCAATTTGGCCCGATGGGACTACGGCGACTGGCACGTTGTCGATGTCGAGAATCCGCTGGCCCATTTCTTGCCTTACGTGGGCCGGATCGCCGGAACCGGTCCCCAGCCCATGAGCGGCGACACCACCACCGTCAAACAGGTCAGTCCCTTCATCGGCCCCTCGCAACGCTTCACCATGGACTGGAGCAATATCGATGGCTCGACCGAAAATATCGTCATGGGCGAAAGCAGCGATCCTTTGAGCCCCTATTTCCGCGACCAGTGGGACGACTGGTACAACGGCGCGACTTTTTCCCTGCCCTTCAGCCCCGCCGCGGTCGCCGCGCAAACCACACATACCCTGCGCCTCCTGCCATGAACAACCAGGGGGCAGGGTTCAGGGATCAGGAATCAAGGGCGTTCCGGGTCCCCCTTTGGGGACCTCGAAATCTGCGGAGATTGCTCAGTCCCGCAATTATTCTCCTGGCCGCCTTAGTCGCCATCACTCCCCAGTTCATCCGCGGCAACTCCTGCGGCCACGACTTCGACGTCCACCTCGTCTCCTGGCTCGACGCGCACAACGCCTGGCGCCACGGCATTTTCTATCCGCGCTGGACGCCCAGCGCCAATTACGGTGCCGGCGAGCCCCGCTTCGTTTTTTACCCTCCGCTCACCTGGATGCTCGGCGCGGCCCTCGGCTTCCCCATGCCCTGGCATGTTGTGCCCATTGCGATGACCTTTCTTTGCCTTGCTGGTGCCGGCCTCGCCACGCACGCCCTCGCTCTCGAAGCCTGCAGCGACACCGTCGCCACGCTGGCCGGCTGCACCTCCATTTTCTCCGGATTTGCTCTCTTTACTGCGTACGAGCGCGCTGCGTTCCCTGAATTCACCGGCGGCGTGTGGCTTCCGCTGCTGATTCTTTTCGCGCTCCGTGAGACTCATCCCTCCGACCCGCTCCTGCGCCGCGTCTCCTCCGGTTCCACCCTAGCGCTTGCCCTCGCGCTCGCCGCCGCATGGCTCTCGAATCCGCCTTTGGGCGTCATCGCCAGCTATCTTCTTGCTGCGGTCGCACTTCTCGCGGCCTTCGTCCGCAAATCCTGGGCTCCCGCGCTCCGCGGGGCTCTCGCTTTAGTGCTTGGTTTCGGCCTCACCGCGTTTTACTGGCTTCCCGCCGCCCTTGAGCGCCGTTGGGTCGATATCCGCCAAGCCACCGACGACCCTGGCTACAACTTCGAAAATAGTTGGCTCTTCGCCCGTCATGCCGACCCCAACCTGGCGCCGCACGACGCCGTCTTGCGCCAGGCCTCCTGGATTGCCATTACCATGATCGCCGTCGCCATCGTCTCGCTGCTCATCGCCTGGCGCCGCGACGCACTCCCCGCGGAAAAGTTCACCGGCTCCCGCCGCTGGTGGATTCCACTCGCCGTCATTCCCTTCGCTGTCCTGTTTCTGCTTTTTCCCAGTTCCCGTCCCATCTGGCTACTGCTCCCGGAGTTTCGTTTCCTCCAATACCCCTGGCGCTGGCTCGAAGCCGTCGAGGCGCCCATGGCCATTTTCTTCGCCGCCGCGGTCTGGCCCACCGGTCGCCGCGCCCGTTCGGCGATCCTTGCCGCCTGCGCAGCAGCGTTTCTCACCGCTACCGCTTTTGCGGCAACCCACTTCTTCCAGGTCTGCGAACCCGACGACACCGTCGCCTCCACCCTCGCCGATTACCGCAACGGCGCTGGCTTTGAAGGCATGTACGAGTACGAGCCTCCCGGCGCCGACGAAACCGAAATCGCCATGGGCATGCCGGATGCTTGTCTGGTCGACGATCCCACCACCGAACTCGGAAAAGAAGATCCCAACAGCACCAATCCTTTCTGGAGCCCCGATCAGCACACTTGCGAAGCCGCGTTCGCCTTCACCGGCGGCGCCCAAATGAATCCCGAGCATCGCACGCTTCGCGCCGCAGCGCCGCAATCCGGCTACCTCATCCTTCGTCTCCTCAGTTATCCGGCGTGGAGAATCCAGGTCAATGGGCGCGCCGTCACTTCCCTGCCCCACCGCGACGATGGCCTGATCGCTGTTCCTGTTCCCCAGGGCCGCATCGACCTCACCATCGACTGGACCACGCCCCCCGATGTCATCGCCGGCCGCTGGATCGGCGCTGTCAGCCTGCTGGCCTTCGCCGCCCTCTTTTTCTACGAGCGAAGACGCCGTCCATAACGCCAAAAACCATCCCATCCTCGGGTATCATCAGAACAATGTCCGTCGACGTAAAGTTGCTGATTCAAGAGGGCGCGGAGCGCACCGACCGCGCGTTGGAGGCGCTCCTTCCCGCCGCGCAAACCATCCCTGCCTCGATTCACGCCGCCATGCGCCACTCCGTCTTTGCCGGCGGCAAGCGCCTCCGCCCCGTGCTCGCCCAGCAGGCCGGCGTCACCATCGTCGGCGCCATTCCTCCGGGCATCGAGCGCCTCGGCGCTGCCCTCGAAATGCTTCACAC
>JASHUH010000227.1 GCA_030040115.1 Acidobacteriaceae bacterium
CCATCCACACGTTGTTGCGCTTGGCCATGGAAATGTGCTGGTGGCCTGCTGTTCCCGCATCCTTGAGCCGTCCCACCTGCAGCGCGAGCAGTTGCCCCTTGGCGATTTCACTCGCCATCCACACCAGCTTTTCCTGCACGAGCTGATGGCTGGCGATGGGCTGGTTGTGAAACTGCTTTCGGCTCATGGCATAATTCAGCGCCGTCGAGTAGCAGTCCATCGCCGCGCCGATCGCGCCCCAACTGATGCCGTAGCGCGCCTGATTCAGGCACATCAGCGGGCTCTTGACTCCAGCCGCGCCGGGCAGCAGATTCGCCGCCGGCACGCGCACGTCCTGGAGCGAGAGGCCGCTGGTGATCGAAGCGCGCAGCGACCACTTACCGTGCACCTCCTGCGCCGTGAAGCCCTTGCGATCCGTCTCCACAAGAAAGCCGCGCACCGCATCGCCGCCCTCGCCGGCACCGTCGAGCTTGGCCCAAATCACGGCCACATCGGCGATGGAACCGGAAGTGATCCACATTTTTTCGCCGTTGAGAATGTACTCATCGCCGCGCTTTTCGGCGCGCGTGGTCATACCGCCGGGATTGGATCCAAAGCCCGGCTCGGTCAGGCCGAAGCACCCGATCTTATCGCCGGTGGCCAGCGCCGGTAGCCACGCGTTCTTCTGCTCCTCCGAGCCGAAGGTGTAAATGGGGTACATCACCAACGCCGACTGCACGCTCACAAAGCTGCGCAGGCCGCTGTCGCCGCGTTCGAGCTCCTGCATCACCAACCCGTATTCCACATTCGACATGCCGGCGCATCCATATCCTTCCAGGGCGGCGCCATAAAAGCCCAGCTCGCCCATCGGAGCCACGAGTTCGCGCGGAAAGCGCCCCTCACGAAAACACTCCTCAATGATGGGAATCAGATTGTCTTCGACAAAATCGCGAGCCGTGCGACGCACCAAGAGTTCGTCTTCGCTTAAGCTCGAATCGATTAGGAGAAAATCGAAACCCTGAAATTTGAAGCCCATGATCACGCCTTTCGAATAAGCGGTTCCTCAGTGTATGCGGAACGCCGGTTTCCCGCAAGATGACCGGCGTGCGCCATCTTCACGCAAATAGCACAGGCTGCGCGGGCGCCTCGTCCGGCGCGGCAAAATTACTCAATCCCACGCCAACCAGCCGGAAACGTTGTCGCGGGTTGAGGGCCACACGCTCCCGCAGGGCCAGCGCGATGCCGATCAGTTCGCCGCATGTAGCAGGAGGCGACGGCGGCGTGAGGCTGCGGCTGAGAATCCTGAAGTCGCTGGTCTTGAGCTTCAGCACCACCGTGCGCGCCACTCGTGTTTCTTTGCGCGAGGCGGCCCAGGTTTTCTCCGCAAGCCGGCGGATGAGCGGTTCCGTTTCCTCAAGCAGCACATCGTGCTCGAGTGTGTCTTCCGACGAAACCGAATGCGTCGGCCGGTCGGGAACCACGAGGCTCGCATCGATTCCGCGCGCCAACTCATACAAACGTGCGCCGTAGCGCCCAAAAGGCGCTTCGAGCGCGGCAAGTTCAAGGCCCCGCAATTGCCCCACCGTGTGGATGCCCATCTGTTCCAGCCGCGCTTCCGTGACCTTGCCCACTCCGGGCAAACGACCCACCGCGAGCGGCGTCAAAAACGCTTCGACTTCCGCCGGCTGGATGACAAAAAGCCCGTCCGGTTTGCGCCAATCGGAGGCGATCTTGGCGAGGAACTTGTTTGGCGCCACGCCCGCCGAAGCCGTCAGTCGCAATTCGTCGCGAATCTGCTCACGGATGGCGCGCGCTACCCGCGTCGCGGTGGGCAGCCCGGTTTTGTTCTCGGTCACATCGAGATAGGCCTCATCGAGCGAGAGCGGCTCAACCAGATCGGTGTGGCGTTTGAAAATTTCCCGCGTCTGCCGTGACACTGCGCGATACCGCGTGAAATCCGGAGGGACAAAAACCGCCTCGGGACATAACCGCTCCGCCCGCACTGCCGGCATGGCCGAGCGCACGCCGAAGCGCCTTGCCTCGTACGAGGCGGCGCACACCACCGACCGATTCCCGCGCCAGGCCACAATCACGGGTTTGCCGCGCAGTTGCGGATCGTCCCGCTGCTCGACCGATGCGTAGAACGCATCCATGTCGATGTGCACGATTTTGCGCGCCGGCGCCTGGGGCCGTTCTTCGCACATAACCAACCCCACTATAGACCCGCGTCGCGTCCTTGCCACAGGGTCCTGCCCGTGTGCCGCAGATAAATGTATGCGCAGGCTTAATCGCCCAAGTCTTCTTCCGCCCCACGCCCAGGCGCCCGGCGTTTACTCCCACTCAATCGTCCCTGGGGGCTTCGAGGTGATGTCGTACACCACGCGGTTGATGCCGCGCACCTCGTTCACAATGCGGCTGGAGATACGCTTGAGCAGCTCGTAGGGCAGCGGCGCCCAGTCCGCCGTCATGCCGTCTTCCGAGTGGACGGCGCGAATCGCCACCGTGTAGGCATAGGTTCTCTGGTCGCCCATCACGCCCACGCTCATCACCGGCAGCAGCACGGCGAAGCTCTGCCAGATTTTCGAGTAGAGGCCCGCCGCCTTGATCTCCGCCACCACAATTTCGTCCGCCTCCTGGAGCAGCGCCACGCGTTCCGGCGTCACTTCGCCCAGGATGCGCACCGCCAGGCCCGGCCCGGGAAACGGTTGCCGGCCCAAAATTTCCTCCGGCATGCCAAGATCGCGTCCGATCCGCCGTACTTCATCCTTGAACAAATCCCGCAGCGGCTCAATCAGCTTCAGCTTCATGCGCTCCGGCAATCCGCCCACGTTGTGGTGGCTCTTGATGGTCTGGCTCGGCCCCTTCACGCTCGATGATTCGATCACATCGGGATACAGCGTGCCCTGCACCAGCCAGTCCAACTTGCCGTCTGGGCCGCCCGTCTCGCGCGCGATGCGGTTGGCTTCGTCCTCAAATACCGCGATAAACTCCTGTCCAATGCGCTTGCGCTTGAGTTCGGGATCGCTCACGCCCGCCAGCCGTTCGAGAAATCGCTCCGTAGCATTGACGGCCACGATGTTCAGCCCCAGTTTCTCGCGCATGTTCTTTTGCACGTTTTCAAATTCGTTTTTGCGAAGCACCCCGTTGTTCACAAATATGCAGGTCAGTTGGCTGCCGATGGCCTTGTGCACCAGCATGGCCGCGACGGACGAATCCACGCCGCCTGAAAGCGCGCAGATCACGTGTCCCGCGCCGACTTTTTCACGGATCGCGGCCACTGTGCTCTCGATAAAGTGCGCCGGCGTCCAGTCGCCGCGGGCGCCGCAAATCGCAAATAGAAAATTCTTCAGAATCTGGGGTCCCAGCGGCGTGTGATGCACCTCGGGATGAAATTGCACCGCCCAGATGCGGTGTTCCGGGTTCTCGATGCCGGCCAAAGCGTTGTCGGAAATCGCGATGCGGTGAAAACCGACGGGCAGCTCCAGCGCCTCGTCGCCGTGGCTCATCCAAACCTGCAGCGACGCGGGCAACCCCGCGAATAAGGGCGTCGAGCGATCCTCCAGAGCCACTTCCGCATGGCCGTACTCGCGTTTCGCCGCCGAACGCACCTTACCGCCCAAATGATGAACAATGAACTGCAACCCGTAACAGATACCCAGCACCGGCGCGCCCAACAAGAGTAGCTTTGGGTCGGCGGCCGGCGCGTCGTCGTCGTACACCGAGCAGGGCCCGCCTGAAAGGATCAGTCCGATGGGTTGGTAGGCTTCAATCTCGCTGAGCGGCGCCGTGCACGGCAGCACCACGGAGAACACGTTTTGCTCGCGGATGCGCCGCGCGATGAGCTGCGTATACTGCGATCCAAAATCGAGAATGACAACTGTCTGGGTGTCCACGTAACAGTGTGGCAGGGCGCGGCGCAGGAAGTAAAGGTAGCGCCGCACCCACCATTGAACGTTTCCCGCCATGCCCTAAGTTCAATGCATAATGCCCGGCCTGTAGAATGTCAGAGAGCACGCCATTGGCCGCTCTGAGATGGACTACTACGACGAAGTCGCCGACGCTGCTGCATCTCTCGATTGCAGGCTCGGCTCCCTGGCGCCCGCCATCGGCATCGTCCTCGGCTCGGGCTTGGGCGCGATCGCCGATGCGGTGTCACCCACAGCGGTCATCCCCTACGCCGCCATTCCGCATTTT
>JASHUH010000228.1 GCA_030040115.1 Acidobacteriaceae bacterium
AAACGGCAGAGCCAGAGAATAGCGGATGTTGAACGATGCTCAGAAAGTTGGCGGTGTGCCGCTCCCATCGACTGCTGAGGCGAAAGCTCTTCCGCCAGACGAACAATCGCCGATCTTCCAAGGTTGAAGGCGGCGCACAACGGCTTCCCAACCAAACTTTTTCTTTCGCTTGCGCCGTTGGGGACCAATCATTTCAACACCTCCGCCGTCCATGCGTCCGTCGAGCATAGGGTAGCCCAGAATTGCCGGGAATCTTCCCAAGGATTTCCTGCGTGCTACAACCTCTCATAAAGTCGCCCATGCCGCAGCTCTGGCGTAATCTCTGCCCCCTTGATCTGACAGGTCAACTGCTGATGCCAAGCTACATCGCGCCACATTCCTACAAATTGAGGACCGCAAAGTCAACGGCGCCAAACCCATTTGGGCCCCTTCATTTCTGCTTGATAGCTGCAAGCAACAGTACCCAGTCGCCAGCATCGTCGTGATTCTTTCCCGGGGGCGTGAAATTGCGCGTTCCATTGTTCGCAAAGGCCCTCCGGAGATGGTTCTGTAGGCCCCGCTCTAGCTAAGGGCTTCGCCATTGAAATCCCACAAATAAGATCAAGTCTAAACAGTTAAAAGGCTCCCCGCGAAAAGTTGAAGTGGTTTTGTTTATGATTTGCGACGGAAGAATCTAACGCGCCTGGTGGAACCAGCGTCTGATCTTTCCTAATGAAATATAATTTAACAAGCTCGGTACTCGGACTGCAGGAATCGAATGCAAATGAATCTGCGAGTTGGCGCAGCTCCGTTTCGCCCTTGTCCTTCAGATGAAACACGATCGCGTAAGTCAGTTCGTCATCGAACGCCCGCTCGATAGGTGCAACGAATTCGTACTGCCTCGGCCACCACTCGAAATTGAAATTGCTTAAAATCTGTGCTGTCATCTTTGCAGCAGAATCCTCCGACCGAGGACCATCATCCCAGCCCAACAACACTCTGGCTTTCTGACGTTCGGCCCGCACTTCGGGTGAAGCGAGAAAGATCCGCCAGGGGGTGTCGGCGCGCACTGTGACCAATCCCTGCCCTCCGACATCTTTGTAGGTCCACTCAGTCCAGGACCAACCTTCTTCATTGGCTATCGAAATCATGTCTCTGACCATGGCATACACAAATTCCCTCGCTCCATTTTCGGCGCCAAATTCACCCATGTAGACAGGCCTGCGCCGGCCGAATGCAATTTGCTCACGCATCAGGTTGCGAAGATATTCCTTGTCGTAACGCACGCCGTCTACAGTTTGCGGATAGTCGGTCATTTTCGCGAGCGGGAAGGCGAAGAAGGGATAAATATGGAACTCGAACACCGTCTGTTTATCGTTCCAGAAATCGTCGGGAAGGCCCTGGAAACCTTTTCCAAAGTTGTCACCCGACAGGAAAATGAGATGAACCGGGTCAACCTGCCGGATCTGGCGATGCGTCTCCCGCAGCCATGCAGTGAGCAGCTCCGTGTGGCCTTCGGTATTGGGTTCATTGATCAGGTCATAACCCGCAACGGCGGTTTCGTTCCTGTACCGTTTCGCCAACGCCACCCAAAAGGCGGTGGCGCGCATGCGAAAGTTGGCGTAGCGCCAAAAGTCGGGAGTGGCCGAAAGCGAATCGGCATAGATTTCTCTCGACTGCCCACCCATCACAGCGTGGAGGTCGAGAATGACGTAGATGCCGTGGGCCTTGCTGATTCGAATCAGAGTATCAAGATGCCGGAGGGCCCCTTCGTCGTAATGCCCAGGGTCATTTGGCTTCTCGAAGCGATTTTCATCGATCGGCACGCGTAGTACATTAAAGCCTTCCTTTTGCAGGAATTCTGCATCCTTGTCGGTGTAGTATGCCGTCATGTATTCGTCCCAGAACGCATCGGCCTTTTCCTTGCCCAGTACGGTGCTCATGGCGGAGTGCATCTGGGTATCGGTGCCATAAAGTCCAACCATCCAATCTTCCAGAAGTAGCCAGTTGCCGAGATTGGCGCCGCGCAATTGTATCTCTTTCCCTGACTGATACAGCTTCGCCCCTCGGGCCTGGATGAAATCCTGGGCTGAAGCGTTTTGCTGAAAGAAGATCAATCCGCATATGAAGGCTGCATAAAACGTGCGTTTCATTCGCTATTACCTCCGCTACTTAGGCTAACGTTTTAGACGGGGTTCGCATTTGATCTCCGTTATTCAGTCACCGTGGCTGGTGGTTCTGGAGTCAGGTTTGTAGGCCAATATAACTTGCCAGACCTTACTTAGAACTCCTAGCCAGGAGACTGAATCAATTCGGTGATTCCGCGGGCCCTCAAGTAATCCTTATCCTTGGAACGGCTCGCGAGAACGATGGCCGACGATACTCCGCGGTTGATCAGGTTCATGTAGGGCGTCGCATACTTCCAATCCGCAGGCCACGGTTTCGTGGAAAGTCCTTGGTCGGGAATGACAAGCGCAGTCTTTCGGGGAGCTATCGCGGACGGTGTACGCCGAAACTCGGCCACGAGTTCCGCAAACTTCTTTCCAATGGGCTTGGGTCTGTTCTGTAGATCCAGCAACCCCAAATCGTGTTCGACCTGATTGTCATGGGAAGACCACCAGGTAATTCCCCATACCTTGCCGGTGGCCAGTAAGTTGCGAAACATCGGCTCCATATATTCAGTCGAGATGTTCGTCTCTTCGACCCATACGCGACGGCTGAGGTCGGTTTGATAGGCGTAAGCAAGTTCAACTTCATATTCGATAAGATGCAGCAATGCTGGATCCGAACGACTAAGCACCCAGTCATGGTCTTCCTGGGAAAGGTACGAGTGTAGAACTGAAGCATGGCCGGTCGTCGCGATCTGTTCCCGGCTAAATCCGAAGTCGTTCCACCATGGGGCGTGACTAATCCCATTCACGTGAAACCGGTTTGGAGCAATCTCATCGGCATAGCGAAGCATTTCTGTTGCCCAGGTGTCCCCGTCATTGATAGAAGCCGGATTGCATCTAGGGATTTGCATAAGAACATCAAGTTCATTGCCTATGTCAAAGCCGAGAAAGCGCCGGTGCGTGCCGACGGCTTCCACAATCCTCCGAAACAAGAGCTTCTCGCCTTCGATGGTCTCGGGGCCCGTAAACATATTTCCGGCCCTTTGATCGCTAAACGGATAAGCCAGGGGCGCGACCCACGCAGGTATAAACTCCAGCCCACTCATCCAACCATTCAGCACCGTAACCTCCACGTCGAGGCCCGCTTTGTCGGCGGCATCCAGAAGGGAATGCAGGTTGGACAGAGCACGGTCGCTCACGGTGTTGATGCCCGGCTGAAAGAAGGGCCATATACAATGGGCCCGAATATGATCCAGACCAAGTTCAGCAACGCCACTCAGGTCGTCCGCGATTGCCTGTTGATCCCAATCGAGCCAACTGTAAAACCAATCCTTCCGGGGCACATAGTTCGCGCCAAAGCGAGGCTCGGCATCAGACGTAGGCGCAGCAGCATCACCGAACAGCGGCGTACGCGTAGCAACTGCCACAGCCGTCCCCAGGACCGATGACTTCACGAATTCACGGCGCGAGATCATTCCTTACCTCCTTCGAGTGAAATAATAAATAAAAGAGCCGCTTCTTCAGTCTGGCCAAACCCGTGAGCTGGCGCTATACCGGCCGGACCCTACTTAGAACTCCTACCCATAAGACTGAATCAATTCGCTGATTCCGCGGGCCCTCAAGTAATCCTCATCCTTGGAACGGCTCGCGAGAACGATGGCCGGCGATACTCCGCGGTTGATGGGGTTCATGTAGGGCTGCGCATACTTCCAATCCGCAGGCCACGGTTTCGCGGAAAGTCCTCGATCCGGAATGACTAACGCCTTGTCCCGGGCGACTATCGCAGGCCGCGAACGCCTAAATTCGGCCACGAGTTCCGCAAACTTCCTTCCAATGGGTTTGGGCCTATTCTGTAGATCCAAAAGCCCCAGCTCGTTTTCACCTTTATCGAGGCTAATGGACGGATCTATGTCGTGGGAACACCACCAGGTGATGCCCCATGCCTTGCCGGTGGCCAATAAGTTGCGAAACATTGGTTCCATGAATTCCGTCGAAATATTCGTCTCTTCCACCCATACGCGGCGGCTGAGGTCGGTTTGGTAGGCGTAAGCGAGTTCTACCTCATATTCCTGAAGGTGCAGCAATGCGGGATCCGAACGACTAAGCAACCAGTCATGGTCCTCTTGGGAAACGTATGAGTGTACAACCGACGCCTGACCCGTCGTTGCAATCTGCTCCCGGCTGAAACCAAAGTCGTTCCACCAGGGGGCATGGGAGATCCCATTGACGTGAAACTTGCCCGGAGCAATCTCGCTGACGTAGCCAAGCATTTCCCGCGCCCAAGCGTCAGCATCGCCCATAGAAGCCGCATTGCAATTCTGGATTTGCATCAGAACATCCAGCTCGTCGCCCACGTCAATGCCGAGGAAGCGCCGATGCTTACCGACTGTCTCCACAATGCGGCTGAACAACAAGTTCTCAGCTTCGATGACCTTGGGGGATGTAAATATATTCCCGTCTTTTTGGTCCTTAAAAGGATCAGCGAGGGGCGCGACGAATGGCGGTATAAACAATAGCCCGCTCATCCAACCGGCCAGCACCGTAACCTCCACGTCGAGACCCGCCGTGTCGGCGACATCGAGGAGGGAGTGTAGGTTAGCCAGAGCGCGGTCGCTCACGGTGTTAATGCCCGGCTGAAAGAAGGGCCATAGGCAATGAATCCGAATATGATCTAGGCCCAGTTGCGCAATGGCGCTCAAGTCATCGGCAATTGACTGTTGATTCCAATCAAGCCAGCAGTACAACCAGCGCGTCCTGGGAATATAATTCACGCCAAAGCGAGGCCCGCTATAGGTCGAAGGCGCGGGAGCATCGTCGAACACCGGCCTGCGGGTCGCAACTGCCGCAGCCGACCCCAGGACTGATGTCTTCACGAATTCACGGCGCGAGATCACTCCTTGTCCCTTCGAAGGTCTAATTCCTGTTGTGCATCGCCGCCGTTTGAACTGACCAAGGATCCTGAGTACGGATTGCGGGGAGCGGAGATCATCGAAACATCCGCTCCCTCTCTCCCTAGCTGAAGTTGCCGGCTAGAGGTTAGAAGCTAAAGCGCGCGCCAAGTTGCATGGTGCGGCCGTCAATCGTAAGCGAGGTATCATTGGTCACGGTCGAGGAGCAGGCCTGGCCTAGAGTTGGACAATACAAGCTGGTGTTCGGATCTCCGAAACTGGGATGATTGAAGACGTTGTTGGCATCCGCGCGTATCTCCATTTTTGTCAGTTCCCAAATCGAGAAGATTTTACCCAGAGTCAGGTTAACTTGGCCCAACTTCGGACCGTAGACCGAGTTTCTGCGGCCATCTCCGAATGTTGCCTCCGGAGGAGCTGCATAAGCGGAGGGATTATACCATTGGTAGATGCTGTGGCTGGTCAGTTTCGGGTTTCCGATCACATTCGGAAACTCGGAGCCATCCTGCGCAAAGGTTTCGTTCGGAGTCACCACCGGCGTAAAGGGGGTTCCGCTCTGAACACGTACGATGGCCGAGGTATTCCAGCCCCCTATGACCGCATCGATGATACGGCCATTGGCTCCACCGTTGAGGTATTTCCTGCCGATCCCAAAGGGCAACTGATACGTCACATACCCCTTGAATGCATTCCGGACATCGAAGTTCGACCCGCCATAGTTGGCGCTGGGATCGAATGCATTTTGATAAAGTACGGTTCCCATATTCGTGCTATACCACCCGCTTGTATCCATCGTGTCAAGCATGTGCGCCCAAACGTAATTGAAGCTGAAGCTCAGGCCCGAACTCATGCGCTGGGTAATCGACGCCTGCAGCGAGTTGTAGTTCGAGACCGCATTATTTGTACCGCTCTGCGTGTACATGTCCGTGAAGTTGGGATACGGTCTGGCAAGCTGAGGATTGGTTTCAGCTTCAACGAGATTGCTCTCCGGCACCTGGTTGATGTCGACGGGAAAGGGAAGGCCGTAGCCGTGGCTTCCCACATAGGCAACCTCGACTGCAAGGTTCGGCCTCAGCATACGCTGCACGGCCACGCTCCACTGTTCTATGTCCATGTCGGGCACATGATAGGCCTGATAGTCTGGTCCTTCGCCATTGTACGCGGTTGGACTGGTTCCAGGCAGTGCGTAAGGCAGGGTCGCATTGGTGGTAGCGGGGTTCGTGCTGTTACCTAAAAACACCGGAGATGTGATGCCTTCGGTGAAATCGGTGACGCTGCCGTAGTACGAGTAAACTGTGCCAAACCCGACATTGCCCCTTGTGCCCAGAGAGTAGTTATAGTCGTACAGGCCGAAGCCTCCGCGCACCGTCGTATTGGCCATTGGCTCCCAGGCGAATCCGAGGCGTGGCAGGATGGCGTCCCAAATAGGTGCGCTCATGGCGGTCCGCCCATTGGCATGGGTGGGGCCATACCACATCGCTCCGTATGTGCCTGGGGCATAGCAATTTGGTTCTCCTGCTGTGCAAGGGTTCAGAACCGCGGGATCGAAGACACCCATATTCTCATGCGGCTCATTCAGGCCAATTTGCATTGTGTAGCGGAGGCCAAGGTTCAGGGTCAGGTTTGGTTTCAGCTTGTAATCGTCCTGAACGAACATCTGCGGCGTCTTGTACCGGGCCCCATATTCGGTATCATCATAAGCGGTCCAGCCACTCGAGTCGCCGAGAAGGAAGTCGGCGTATGGGACGCCGGTGCCGGTGGCGCCCACATACTCCGCAGTGTAGCCGCCTCCGAAGCTGTAGCTTCCGCTCTGTTCATTGCCCCACGCCGTCGCATTGTTCTGGTACGCAAGGAACTCGCCGCCAAATTTGAATACGTGCTTTCCTAGAATCAGGGTCACCACGTCGGACGGGGCGTAGGTGAACTCCTTCAGAATTGCATTCGAGGCCGGAGCGATGGTGTTGTAGTTGGTGATAGAGGTGCTGGGAAGCGCATCGAATTCTGTGGACTGGAGACCGAGCTTCTGCGGGTAGCCCTTGCCGATCGTGTCATCCGCAAAAAAATTCAGTTGATCCGTAAACCCGTATCTGAACTCGTTAATCACGCGTGGCGAAATCGTCCACACGTCGGAGATTTGGGCGTTGTTGTTTTCGACGTCGTTGCCTTCCCATCCGATGGGATAGGCAAAGGGGGTCCCGCCTGACGAGGGTGAGTCCTGTTCGCTGTCGGAAATGGTGATACGATTGTTTGGACTCAAGTCGTAGTCAAGACGGCCGAAGTATCTTGGCTCCGTAGCGGCTGTGACGATCGAGTAGTAGTAATTGTTCGCCACTGTCCCGTACGGCTCGGTTACGCCCGTAACAAACATCCCATCGGAGGGGTGGTTCGATGGCGAAGGGTACAGGGCCTGTATCGCTTGTGCGACCGGGCTTATCATGCTGGGCGGAATCTTGTTGCCGTTCCCGTATTCCTGCGCGAAAGACGTTCTGGTCACACAGGGGCAGGTCTGCACTTTACCGTCGGGTTGAGTGACAGTCCCTGTTTCGGTCACTACCTGGGTGGTGGGATCGTAGATCGTAGGGAACCCCGTAAAATCGCCCACCTCTATTCCCGAGGTGGTGGATAGCGGGAAAGTCGCAAACCCCGAATTTGCGCCGCTGTTACTGTAAGTTCTGTCGTAGTTGAAAAAGAAGAACAGCTTCTTCTTCAAGATCGGCCCTCCAACGGCGCCGCCATATTCGTCGTAGCGGAGAAAGGGCACTGTCACCTTGGCGCCGAAACCGTAATTGGCCGCATCCAGGGCGTCGTTTTGGAAGTACTCATAGGCTGCGCCGTGAAATTGGCTGGTCCCTCCCTTGCTGATCTGGTTGTATTGGGTCCCGCCAATCCCGCTTTCCGCCGTGAAGTTGGAGGTCTGGATCTGGACTTCCGCAATATCTTCCAGCGGCGGGGTAGTGCTGTTGGAGGAGTTCACCAGGGTTACCGTCGATCCGTCCAGCGTGACGTTCTCATAAGGGAGATTCCCGTTGACCGAACCGTATTGGGAGGGGTTCGACGCGTAGGAGGAACCAGCGGAGGCGCCGCTGGTCACGCCCGGAATCACCATGGTCAAGTTCTCCCAGTCCTGTCCCACTTCCGGCATCTGCTCCATGGCAGTTGCCTGCAAGGTAGTGGACTGCTCCATGGACTCCGTTTGAAGAAGAGGAACGTTCTCGTGGACGGTGACCTGCTGCGTCGCTGACCCGACTGTCAATTGAGCGTTGACCGTTGTTAAGCCTGCCTGCACAGTAACGGGTCCACGGATGAGTCGCTCAAACCCGCCTTTCGAGAAGGTGATGGTGTAGTTGCCTAACACAATCGATGAAGTGTCGTAAAGTCCGGCCGCGTCGGTCGTGTAGCTTGTAGACACGCCCGTGTCGAGATTCAAAACGGTCACGGTTGCTCCGGGAATCAGCGCTCCCGTCGTGTCGGTCACTGTGCCCCGGATGTCGCCGGAGGCGGCGATTTGCGAGAAGCAAACGGCACTCGAGCAAAGCAGCACAAAGCATGCCAGCTCAGCAAAATACTTTCCGATAGACCCTATCCGCATCGTGCCAGTCATGTTCATTCCAAGCCTCCCGAACTTGAATTTGCAATAGCTTAGTAATCGTTAACTGAAACGAGAAAAAATATTACTCCACCGGCGGAGGAATTGTCAAGCCCAAAAATTGAAAAAATTACTGTTCCGAAAACTACCGCTAGATCTGAAGCTACCCAAGCGGCAGAAGAGCTGCGAGTCCCGCCACGTGCGGCACCAATGCGCTCCTGTGGAAAAGGCCTCGGGCGAACATTCACTTGCAACGGGAATGGTCACGCCAAATCGACATCCCGGTCTGTGACGTCAGTCACATCTGTGATGAGCATCACATCCATCTGCGGCAAAATATAGAGAATCACGCCGATTACCAATGCGCTAGCCTTCATTCTTCCTCAGACCCTCTTCTCCGCTCCTAGCAGGATCGAAAGACGATTCTTGCCGCTAGTTGGGCAAGAGGCACGGGGGCGTCGCGCCGCATCTACGATTTGGCTGAAACGCGCGCTACGGACTTTGCTATCGTGCATCGGGGCACTCCGGGCAGACAGATTTTTCTGGCAGAAAATCCCTTCTGCCACGAATCACGCCCCTCCCGCTTCTGAGTCAAGAGAAGCCGCTCATTCAATCGGTTACGCGCCGCCCGCAAAATGCGGGGAAAGCCGGTCATTTTTTTCTTGACATACTTTTTCTGGTGTGCATAGAATTGCACTCGTTTTTCCGTTTCAGTCATCGTTTACTCCTAACCTGCGTTGCCCGAAAGGGAGTCCCTGTTGATGGGGACTCCCGAATGCACGCAATTACCAGGACGGTGAAAGGCAACTCGAAAAAGCACAGTTCAACAACGAGAAACGAATTTTCAATAGATGGGTATCTGCTTCATTCAGGTAAGCACAACCTGCAGAGGCCGTTCTGAGTCAAAGCACCCCAGATATTGCGGTCACCTGAGTCAAGCGGATAGCCATCTTTCAATAATCTTTGTTTCGA
>JASHUH010000229.1 GCA_030040115.1 Acidobacteriaceae bacterium
ATTGCGCCCCGTCGCAAACGCGTTGGGCGATTCGGTGGGGATCACATAAATCTTCGGCATGGGAAGGCCGGCGCGCTGCGTCAGCCGTTCCACCACGTCATAGGCGCGCGGCAGTTCTTCGCGCGTCACCGGCCGCGCTCCGTACATCGCCAGGGCAATCTTGTCGGAATAGAAGTAACTGAAGAAGTTCATCCCCGCCGCGATCACAAACGCGATCACCGCGCCTCTTTCCCCGCCGAAAAACCCTCCGGCCAGCACCAGCAGCAGGGTTAAAGCGGTAAGAAGAACCGTCGTCTTCAAGCCGTTCATGGTCGTACTCCTTGCCGCCGGCGTCGAGCTGCCGGTCTGCGCGTCTCCCTTCCTTCGATGCGGAAGGCAGCGGAAAGTCCCAAAACTCTTCTGATGGTGCGAAAGTCATCCGATGGCCGAGACTCCCTGATGGAACCATACGCACACAAGCGCGTGAAGGTTTCCTCCGGTAAGGGCTAACAGCTAAAAAGCCGAAAGCGGAGAGCTGAAGGCTTCTCGTTACGAGCTGCGTTTCAACGCCCGCTTCAGCACCGTCTCCAGCGCCGCCTTCACCTCGGCGTAGTCTTTGGCCGTGATGGTGTCGGAAAGTTTCTCGCTTTCGAGCGCGAAAAGCTCTTCTTTGAGTGCATTCAGCAAGGCGTTGTTCCTCGGCCCATGGGTCGCGGAAGACGCCAGGCCCGGCGAAGCAGGGATCGCCATCGCTCCCGCTGCGCCCGCTGCAGGCATCCCGGCCATCGCCGGCTTGCGCAGCAGGAATCCCGCAGCCGTCGCCAGCAGCAGCGCCAGTCCCCCCAGAATCCACCACTTGTATTTGCTCAGCGGATCGGGCGTATCGATCGGCGTGCCGATGCCTCCGCCGGGCGTTCCCCCGTTCGCCGTCTGCCCGCTGTCGCCCTGCGGGTTGGCGGGAGGCGTGTTCTGCGCTTCGCGCGGAATCGATCCCGTCCCCGCGATCGTGAACGCCAGCGCCTTATCCGGGGCTACGTTCTTCACCAGGAATGTCAGGATACCCGGGTCGGCTTGCACCGGCGTGAAATTTGCCCCCGCACCGGAGGTCAGCGTCATGCTTTTGGGCAGAAGCACGGCCACGTTGTCCGCGGGCAGCGATTCCTGTGTCTTGAACGCAAATTGGCCGCTGTACGGTACGGTATAGCTGATCTGGAAAAGGGTATCCTTTTCGCCGTCGTCGGGCTGAATGGGAAAATCGAAAGAATAGCGCCCTTTCGAACCGTCGGGATCGAGCTTCACTGAAGTGGGCAAACCGTTCGGCCGTTGCGCGCCGGTGTCGGTAATTGCCGCTCCCGGCGGCAACTGGATTTCGAAGGAGCGATGGCTCCATTGCGTCACCGGCGGTGAACTGGTGTTATGCACAAAATACCGCTCGTCCACACGCAATTGGCCGTTGTCGGCTTCGGCCTCCATCACGTCCGCCTCGATGCGCACCCCCGACACTTTGGCGGCCACGTCATACACAGGGATATCGCCCGGCCCTCCGCCCTGCGGCGCAGCGATAAAATACCCCGCCCCCTGGTGCGTCACCCGGATCAGGTACGGACCCGGGCCGGGCTCATTCATGGAGTAATGCCCATGCGCGTCCGTGGTGGCGTGCGCCACTTCACCCATCCCCGCCTGGACATCCAGCATCGCCACCGTGTCGCCCACGGCGGGCGTGCCGGTGGTCTTATCCGTCACCGTGCCGGAAATTTGCGTGCCTTGCGCGAACGCGGCGCAGCAAAACAATCCAACTGCCAGTGTGCTTGCGAAATAAGCGATCGACTTCTTCATTTCGTGCTTGATTCCAATCCTTTCATCCTCTTCGTGGCCTGATGCGCCCGGGGAATCAAAAAAAGCCGCCCACCCGAAGCCTTTTATCACGCTTTCTGCAGATGGTCGATTTCGGCCAACAATTCCGCCGTTTCGGCCTCCAGCAACGCCCGCTGCGCGTGGAAATCGTCTTCCGGATACTTGCCGGCGCGGTATTCAAAATTCAGGTCGCGCAGGTTTTCGTAAAGCTGGTCCTTGCGCTCCAGCAAGAAGTCCAGCCGAGTCTTTTCGCGGTGGCTGGCAAAGCCATTTTCCGGCCAAAACGTGTAGACCACCAGCGCGAACAGCAAAAACAGTCCCGCAACCAGGCCTCCGGTTTCGCTCATGACTCAAATCCCTCCCTCGGCGCCCGTTTCCCGGCGAATTCTTTCCAGGCGCTCGCGCTCGGCCGGATTCAATTTGGCCGGATCGGTGGCCTCCGCGGCTGCGGCAGCGCCCACTGAAAAACCCGACCACCGCCGGATCAGGAGAATCGTTCCCAAAAGCGCCGCGGCAAACACCGCGAAGGGAGCAATCCACGCCACTAAGTCGAAACCGTGCGCAGGAGGCGCGGCCAAGACCGTGGCCCCGTACTTCGCCACAAAGGTGTTGTAAATTTGCTGGTCGCTCATGTTGGCGGCAACATCCGTGGTCAAATCGGCCATCTCTTGTCCGCGGTCAGGGCAGCCGACGTGATCGCATTCGCCCAAAAGTTGCGAGCAGCCGCACATGCACATCAGCCGGTGGTTCAGGTAGTTCGACCGCGCAGCCGGACTTCCCGCGCCCAGGCTGAAACACACCGCTACGGCCAGCAAAAGGGCCTGCGCGGATTTGATCCAAAATGCGAGTGAACGCCGGCGCCCGGGCGCATTTTTGGCATCAACAGGCGTCCCCATCAGTCGCCGCCTTTCAGCACCGGCTCCGCAGTCACCGCGCGCGCCACCGGAACCCGCAACGCCGCCGTAGCCGGGCTCAAACTTGGCGCCAGCGCCACAAAGGTTCCGAATACAATGATTGCCAGACCGAACCAGATCCAACCTACCAGGGGATTGAGAAACGCCTTGATGATCGGCTGCCCGGTGTCCGGATTCGTGCCCTCATAGACCACGTAGAGATCCCAGGTGGGAATGGAGTGAATCGCCACCATGGTCTGGGGTTGATCGCTGGCCAGATACACGCGCTTCTCGGGCGTCATCTGGAACTCCTTCTTCCCGCCCTCGTACACGTTCAGCAGCGCATACTCCGAGTTGTAATTGGCGTTTGAGTCCTGCGTGAAGCCGGTGCACTCGAGCGTGTAGGGCCCGATTTCCAATTTGTCGTGCAACCCCATTTCCTTCTCGGAGCTGCGATTAAACGCCTGGCCGGTCAACCCGATGATCACCACCACCACGCCAATATGCACGAAGTAACCGCCATAGCGGCGCGTGTTGCGTCGCGTCAGCAGCCATAAGGATTCGAAGAGATTCCGCCGCGTCTGGCGCGAAATCACCAAGGCACCGCGCAGAAACTCCGACACCACCGCGGTCAAAACCGCAGCAGACACGGCGAATGCCACAATCGCGTAAAAGTGGCCGGAGGAGAATGTTCCCCCTTGCCACGGGTTCACACCCACGGCCAAGCAAACAATGACTGTCGTCCATAGCGCAACCACGGGCAAAACAAAATTGCGCCGGATGCTTTTGAACGATGTCGCCCGCCACGGCAGCAGCGGTCCCACGCCGGTCAGGAACACCAGAAAGAGCCCGATCGGCACCGCCACCTGGTTGTACCAGGGCGCGCCCACCGTCACCTTCGTGCCTTGCACATATTCTGAAATGATGGGAAACAGCGTGCCCCACAGAATCACAAAACAGGCGGTCAGCAGCACCAGGTTATTGAACAGGAAACTCGATTCGCGGCTGACCAGCGATTCCAAATGGTGTTCGGTTTTTAAGTGATCGTGCTGCAGGATATAGGTAAAAATGCACACCGCCAGCACAATACCCATAAAGACAACGAACCATGTTCCGATCGACGATTGCGCAAAGGCGTGCACCGAACTCACCA
>JASHUH010000230.1 GCA_030040115.1 Acidobacteriaceae bacterium
GAGCAACGCCTTCGACTTTCCCGGTTTCGTTCCGGCGTACATCCGGCCGCTGTTCTGCGAGGGCAAGGGACCGTTCCGTTGGGTCGCGCTCTCGGGCGATCCCGAAGACATTTACAAGACCGACGCCAAAATCAAGGAGATTTTCCCTGAGGAGCGGCACGTGCATCGCTGGCTCGAAATGGCGCGTGAGCGCATCGCCTTTCAGGGTCTGCCCGCGCGCATCTGCTGGCTGGGCCTGGGGCAACGCCATCTTGCCGGGCTCGCCTTTAATGAGATGGTGCGCAGCGGTGAGCTGAAAGCGCCCATCGTCATCGGCCGCGATCACCTGGACGCCGGTTCGGTCGCCAGTCCCAATCGCGAAACCGAAGCCATGCGCGATGGGTCCGACGCCATCTCCGACTGGCCGCTACTGAACGCCCTGCTCAACACCGCTTCCGGCGCCACCTGGGTCAGCTTCCACCATGGCGGCGGCGTGGGCATGGGTTTCTCGCAGCACGCCGGCGTGGTCATCGTGTGCGACGGGACGGAAGCGGCTGACGAGCGGATCCGGCGGGTGCTCTTTAACGATCCCGCGACCGGCGTGATGCGCCACGCGGATGCGGGCTACGAAGCTGCCGCGCAGACGGCGAGGAAATTCAATCTGAAGCTGCCGCTGCTGCCCAATTACGGGGAAACCGGGGCTGCAACGTCGCACTGATGCGTATCGCCGGTCCGTTCGCGGTCAAAACCGTCCCTCCCACGCCATGGAAAAATGGCGGAGGCCTCACGAGAACCCTCGTTGTGGAACCGGAGGACGCCGGGCTTGAAGATTTCGTCTGGCGCATCAGCCTAGCCGAGATTCATGCGCCGGGCAGCTTCTCGGCCTATCCTGGAATCGATCGCAGTATCCTTCTCTGGCGGGGTCAAGGCATGGTTCTGCGCTCTTCCGCGTGGCCCGAACATCGCCTGCTCCCCGGCCAGGAGCCCTTCCGTTTTCGCGGCGAGGACGAGGTGACGTGCGATCCATTGAGGACCTCGACGGCAGATCTCAACCTGATGGTTCGTCGCGGTTACGCCGTCGGCAACTTGCATAGCGGATCGACGGAAATCAAAATCGCAGCTTCGAGCGATAGCCTCTTCGTGATCTGCGCCGACGAATTGGTCGATGTCATGACCGGCAATGGAAAGAAACTCGTCGAACCGGAATGCTTTTTGACCATTGCCAACCAGGATGCCGAAATCACCATCATCCCGTCTGCTCCAGCGGCCAGCTATGTCTACGCTTTGATGCGGCGGCTCTGCTGATGTGCGGCGGCGCCCGTCGCGCCTTGCATCGGTGACGTTCCAAGCCAATCTCAAGCGAATTGAATGCTGTTCTACAATGAATGTATGCGCGTCACGGTGGGTGTTTCCGGCGGAATCGCCGCTTATAAGGCTGCCGAGCTAGTGCGCGCGTTGCAGCGCCAGGACGTCGAAGTTCACGTGGTGATGACCGAAGCCGCCTGCAGGTTTGTCCAGCCGCTCACCTTTGCCGTGCTCACCGGCCATCGAGTGATCACCAGCCTCTGGGATGAGCCCGGCGCGGCCGACCCCACGCCGGAAGAAAAAGGCATTGACCACATTGCCGAAGCGCAGTGGGGCGATGCGCTTGTGGTGGCGCCGGCGACGGCTAACATTCTGGCCAAGTTTGCCCATGGCGTTGCCGATGACTTTCTTTCCACCATGTACCTGGCGGTTACGGCTCCGGTGGCTGTAGCGCCGGCCATGAACGTGAACATGTGGAATCATCCGGCGACGCAGGCAAACCTGGAAATCCTGCGCCAGCGCGGCGTGCGCGTGATCGAGCCGGGAACGGGCGAGCTGGCCTGCGGCATGGTGGGCGCGGGCCGCATGGCCGAGCCGGACGACATCGCCAGCGCCGTGCTTTCGCTGCTCGATCGCCGTCGCGACCTAGCCGGTGAAACGGTTCTGGTGACCGCCGGGGGCACGCGCGAAGCTGTCGACCCGGTGCGCTTTATCGGCAACCGCTCCAGCGGCAAGATGGGCTATGCACTGGCCGAAGCCGCGCAAAGCCGCGGGGCCAAAGTAATATTGGTGAGCGGGCCCACCGTGCTGCATGCGCCGCCGCGCTGCGACTTGGTGAGGATCACCACCGCGGCCGAAATGCGCAACGCGGTGCTGGCGCGGTTGAACGAAGCCACGCTGGTGATCAAAGCCGCCGCGGTGGCGGACTATCGCCCTATCCTCGTTGCAGAACAAAAACTGAAGCGCACCGGACCGCTTACGCTCGAGCTCACGCCGACCGAAGACATCCTGGCCGAAGTGGTGCGGCGCCGCAGGCCGGGGCAGCTCATTGTGGGTTTTGCCGCGGAGACCCAGAACCTGATGGAAAATGGCCGCGCCAAGCTGCTGGCCAAAGGCGCCGACGCCATTGTGGTCAACGACGTGGCCAGTGAAGGCGCCGGCATCGAAGCCGACCACAACGCGGCTACGTTCCTCACTTCCTCGACCGCGATAGAATTACCCGAAATGCCCAAGCGCCAGCTTGCGGACCGCATTCTCGACGAGATTCTCGCGCTCCGCCGTCCACGCCCGGTGGTGGTCGAACTCGATGAGCGCGAAAGCACGCAGTCGCGCCAGGAGCGCGTTCTCGATGAAACCATTGTGGCGGGCGCACGACGCCGGCAGCTTGTGGTGGAGTAAGCGGGGTGGCGCGCCCAATCCACGCGATGGACCCCGCGCTGCGCAGCGCTCTCGTAGAGCGCATGCGCTTCTATCGCGAACTGGGTCTCACCGAGTTTTACCGCCGCGCCGTCGATCACATGGCGCCCGATGCGGCCCCGCTTGAAGAAGCCGGAGCGCGCGCCGGCCATGCGCAGGAACGAGACGAGTCTTTCGCGCGCTCTTTATCCGGCGCTACCGCGACTGGAGCCGAGATTCAGCCGGAACTGGTTCCATCGTCTAGCCAATCCAATTTTTACGGAGAGGAACCCGCCATTTCCGCTCGTAAACGCTTTTCCGCGCCTTCCGAGATCGCTCCGGTTGTCTCGCCCCAAGGCCGCGCCGCCGCTCTCCGGGTCATCCAGGAAGATATTGGCGAGTGCACCCGCTGCGCGCTGCACAAGGGCCGGCACACGATTGTCTTCGCCGACGGATCACCTACGGCGCGCCTGATGTTTGTGGGCGAAGGCCCGGGCGCCGACGAAGATGCGCAGGGACTGCCCTTTGTGGGCCGCGCCGGCCAACTGCTCAACAACATGATCGCCGCCATGGGACTTAAGCGCGAACAGGTCTACATTGCGAACGTGGTAAAGTGCCGGCCGCCGAACAACCGGACGCCCGAACCGGCGGAAGCCAACACCTGTTCGCCGTTTCTCTTCCGCCAAATCGACGTGGTGCGGCCGGAGGTGATTGTCGCGCTCGGCGCCACCGCAGCCACCTATCTGCTCGGCCAGCGCCAGCCTTTGGCGGGCCTGCGCGGGCGGGTACACGCCTTTCGCGGGGCCAAGCTCATTGTCACCTATCATCCGGCCTTCCTTCTGCGCGATCCGCGGCAGAAGAAGGAAGCGTGGGCCGACCTGCAGATTGCGATGCGGGAGTTGGGACTCAAGCCGCGCGAGCGGAACTGAGCCGATAGCACTTCTCCTTCTGCTGTAAGCCGAAGCCCGGAACCGCAGGGTCGATTCCCGCAAAGAATCGACACTTCGCTTTGCACTTGCAAGGGCTGCACGTGAAGGAGAAGTCCTCTATCGGCCCCGATGTGGGCCCTTGAAGTCAAGCTCAATCGGGAGCCAGTCCGACAGGCGCTTTTCATTGATTTCATCGTCATCGGCGTGGCTTGTAATCGACGACTGCGCCAGCAGCACCCTTGCCTTGATTTTTCCCTTCATGCCGTAGGCCCCGAGCAGCTTCGCCAGCCCCTGGTCCGCCGCATCCATGTAATCCATCGGCAGCGCGCCCTCCGCGCCCGAAATATCCACCGGGGCCATGATCATCTGGTCCATCACCGGCTGATCGCGCTTCACCCCGGAAGCATCGAAACGCACCACCAGGCTGGCCCTTCTCTCCAGTGCGTCAGGATTTGCCGTGTACTTGATATCCGGAATGGTGACGCCCGCCGGATTCGGCTTCGTCCCCTGCGTGTCAAATGCGATATAGTAAGGAGCTCCCTGCCATTTGGGCTGAGCAGGAACATTCGCAGCTTCACTGCCCTGGTGTCCGCACCCCGCCAAAAACGCCATTCCCGCAATTGCCAATATGACGCCGTTTTTCACCACA
Organism: Acidobacteriaceae bacterium; assembly: GCA_030040115.1. GTDB lineage: Bacteria > Acidobacteriota > Terriglobia > Terriglobales > Acidobacteriaceae > Telmatobacter. The sequence goes on from JASHUH010000230.1 coordinate 4,258, forward strand.
TCCTCCGCGTCCAATTTCGGACGACGCGCCAGAATACCACGCCAGCCATCGGAATCGGGGCGTCAATCGTGGCCTTCCAGCCTGCGCTTCGAGGTTAGTTTTCGCCTCCGGAGCTCGCTATCGGTGCGCCAGGGCGGCGGCCTCGGCTTCATGCTCGACAATGGCGCTCGGCGACTCGCGGAGGCTCAAGACCGGGCAGCGCGCGTGAGCCAGCACCCGATACACAGTGCGGTCGCGCGTGAGATTTCCAAAGGCCGAGCGGTGGGTTGCGCCTAGCACGATTAGACTTGCCCCACGTTCGGAAGCCTCCGCCAGAATCTCGATGGAGGGATTGCCGTGAATCACGCGCGCCTCCACGTCGGCCCCGGCCTCGGCGCCGGCTTCCGCAGCCAGATGGCCCAGGAGATGCAGCGCCGTCGCATCCAGACCGCAGGGAATCCCTTTCCGTTTCATCTCATCGACAGGCGGCAATACATGCAGCAGCACCAGCTTGGCTTTGAGCTGCGCCGCAATCTGGCAGGCAAGCGCCGCGCTCGGACGAGAGGTCTCTCGCAGTGTGGTGGCATGGAGCACGATGCGTTCCGCCCCGCTTGCCACCGGGAGATGAGCCTCGGGACCCACGGTCATGACCGGGACGTTGACCGAGCGCAGCACTTGTTCTGCCACGGAGCCTAAGAGCAATTTGCTGAACTTGCCCCGGCTCCGGGTGCCGAGAAGAACGCGATCTGCCTGGAACTGCCGCACCGCCGCGGTTACCTGTTGTGCGGGATTGCCCTCCCGCACCAGCGCGTCGCAGGCGAGATTTTCTCGCCGCGCCAATTCGCACCACGGCCGCAGCGCCCGGTCAGCGAATTCGAGAGCCCCTGCAGTGTCGTAATACGGCAATCCCGCCGCGTCCGAAGAAAGCATCGCATTGACGGCCAGCACATGAAGAAGAATCAGCCGCGCCCCCGTCTGGCGCGCCTCTTCCATGGCGACAGGCATCAACCGCTCCAGATCGTTTAAATCGGTTGCGACCATGATGATGGAAGGGTGGACCCAGCGATGCATGTCGAGGACGGGCATTCGGCCTCCGTGCTGGCCCCAGCGTGCCACCGAAGCCGTTACGGGGATGTGACGGATGGCGCCGGCCGATGTGATTTGGCTCACGTCTGGAATTCGTCGTTGTTCACGCCCGCGCCTTCTTCAGGCGCGCTCGTTCGCCCCGGATCACCCGGATCAATGGCCGGATTTGCGCGAACCCCGCTGATGAAAGACACCGCCAGGATTTCAAGCTCTGCCCCCTGCGCCGCCGGAGCGCAAACGCCTTACCACCTGGCGCCCGGCGAAGGCGTTTTTTCGAGCTCTGCTTCCATCCATTCTGCTGAATTCCAAATCAAACCTAATCAGGCGGATCTGAAAACTGAGCGGGATGTTCTGTGCCGGGCCGGTTCGACCAGCCTGTGAATTGGGTTGCGGGCTGGTCTGAGGGCGTGGGTAGAACTATCATCGTGTGCGTGGAGATCGGATGATCACTCGCTTCTACACTCTTTTTGCGCTGTGCTTCTTTTCCATCGCCTCCGTCGCCCAATCCGGCACGTCGGCTTCCTATCAAATTTATGGCAACTTCACTTCTCTCACGAACACCTTCAACGGCGTTCCTGGCGCGCAACAGCCCTTGTTGGGCTGGGAAGCGGGCGCTCTTTTTCCCACCTGGCGTCATCTGCGGCCAAAACTCGATTACTCGCAATTTAACGGAAACAATCTCGGCGCTCCGCAGCGTGCGTTTTTTATCATGGGCGGCGCCGAGTACGAACACTCTATCCGTAGGGAAAGGCTCTTCGCCGAAGCCCTGTTCGGGGACGTGGGGCTGAACCAGAACTGGGGCCCGAACGGTTCGCCGGGAGGCTCTGCATCCTTTTCCGTTCTCCTCGGGGGTGGCGTGGAGACGCCGGTGAGCAGTCATCTCGCCATTCGCGTCAAAGGCGCCTACCAACAGGTAAATTCCGCTCTCTACAAGAGCTTGACATATAAACTCCCTTACCGGATTCCGGGGTTGCCCTCTAACTTTGGCCGCTTCTCCACAGGCTTGATCTGGACCCCCCACATCCGTTCTGTGTCCGACCCCATCGGCGGCAACCTCCCTTACCGTCAACCGGTCTCAAGCGAGTTGGTGTACGAGTCGATCGGCTCCTTCGGGCACTTCCATATTTTCGCCAACTCGTGGTGGAGCAACTTGCACCTCGCCGGTGTCGAGTATGACCGGCACACCTGGGGAAAGTTCATCGGAGCGCAGATGGACTATTCCGCCGATATCCTGCCGGTGGCGATTCTCACCCAGCCAACCAAGACCGACGAGTGGGGTAACCAGCGTAGCACCAATCGGGAGCATGTTCCGGGCCTGGCCATCTCGCCCTTCGGGCTGCGCATGATGTGGTTCAGCAATCGGCGCGTCAAGCCTTACTACTTCATCAAAGGCGGCATGATCGGCTTCACGCAAAAAGCGCTTTCGAAGTACGCCTCATACGAAAACTTCACCCTTCAGGAAAGTGTGGGCGCTCAGTTTCAACTCACAGACCGATGGGATCTTCGCACCGGGTTTCTTTTCTTTCATTTTTCCAACGGGTTTGTGGTGCCGAGCAACCCCGGACTCGACTCGATGACCTACAACGCTGGACTTGCGTACCACCTGGGAAAACGTGGGCCAGCCTTTGGCCAATGATGTGGAATGCGGCGAGCCGGCAAATCCCGTCAATCCCACTCGCCCTTCGCGTGTTCTGTGGGCCAGGTTGGAGCCGTCAACAGTATGGTCCAAATCGGGCCTTGCTCATAGAGCGGCCCGTCCAGCCGGATGAAAACAGGAACGACCCGGCCTACCACCCACATCTTGATATCGGGCGGTTGTTTGCCGATCACAGGCGCCACAACTCCCGCCACCCCTCCAATCTCCGTGTGGATATCGAACCGATCGGCCTGACCGGCAAACGGTCCAATCCACACCTTGTCGCTTCCATCTGGCTTAATCGTCAGCTTCACAATCCGCGGCTTGGAATCGGCCGCCAGGTAGGACACGGTCAGGCTGTTCGCCCCGTGCGGGAAGTTCTCGACCAGCAACGGAATCATTCCGTTCGCCAGGTCGTCGGGAAGTTTCATCTGCTGGCTCTTCGTTTGATTGCCGTTCTTCGAGAAATCCGTCCAGGAAACCTCGCCCTTTGCGGCGTCGATGGTTACATCCATCGGCTTCGGGAAACTGGCACCCTTTTGAATGTGGTGATCGCGAATCAACTGAAATGTGGATCCTTGGCGAAACACGGTCACCTCATCGTCAATGGAACCGTCGCGGAACCGGAAAACCGTTCGCCAGCTGATCACGCTACCCCGGGCCTCGGATATCTGCTCGCCGGTCGCGATTTCCTTTCCGTTGGCGTCCTTCAAGAGCAGGAATCCATGCAGATCGCCCTGTCTTTCGATAACCCGCACCTGTTCTGCGGCCACGCAGGTTCCGAAGACTGCGAGTGCAAGGGAAGCAAGAACCCACACTGTCGTTCGACGACGGAGGACACGGAAGAAAGGGGCGCTCTCCATTTGCAGTTTGGATGGAGGGCAGTATCTGGGAGTTGCACTCGTGACTACAGCCCCATGCCCAGGGGACAGCGCCGAATATCCCCGGGAAACTCCCGGAACGCGACGCCCATGCTATGCGACGGCCTTCTGTTCCGCAGTTTTAACGTGCTCGCGCAGCCATTGCGTCAACGCCCGCTCTTCCTCACGCAGCGCCTCCTCCTCATCCGGGCGGATCCATGCAGCCTTCGGCTCGCATTGCCGTTCCTCGCTGCTCTCTTCCATCTTCTTCTTCACCGCGGGGGCCAGCGACCCCGCCATGTAGCACTCCAGTACGCCAGGGTGCAGGTAGCACTTCCGGCATACCGCCGGCGTATTTCCCAATCGGCGCGCGACTTCCTTCACCGCCTGCACTACGTTCTTCTTCGCCTGCGTCTCCGATTCAAAGGGCTCAAACTCCCGCAACGCCATTGACGTCAGCACCGTCCCCGCCCAGGTTCGGAAATCCTTGGCCGTGAATTCCCCGCCGCTTACCTCGCGCAGATACTCATTGACGTCTGCCGAGTCAATCGTGCGCGCCTGCCCCTCGTCATCCAGATATTCAAACAGCTCGTAGCCTGGCAACTCCTGGCACTGGAGCACGATTTTGGCCAGGCGAGGGTTCTCGATCCGCAGTTCATGCGGCACGCCACTTTTGCCGCGAAACCGGAAGATAAGCCGCGAACCGGTGACTTTCACGTGTTTCCCCCGCAGGGTCGTCAGCCCATACGACTTGTTTTCCTTCGCGTATTCGTGGTTACCCACGCGAATCAGCGTCGAGTCCATCAGCCGCACCACCGTGGCTAGCACTTTTTGGCGCGGCAATCCCGGCAATCCCAGGTGCTCTTCCACGCGCTCCCTGATCCGGCGCAGCGCGGCGCCAAACAGCAGCATCCGCTCGTATTTCGATTCGTCGCGAATCGCCCGCCAGCGTGGATGATACCGGCTCTGCTTCCGCCCCTTGGCGTCCCGCCCCGTCGCCTGCAGGTGTCCTCGCGGATCGGTCGTGATCCACACATCCTTCCATGCCGGCGGAATCACCAGGGAACGGATGCGCCGCAGCGTCTCGGGGTTGCGCACGGTTTCGCCGTCCGGCCCCACATACCGGAATCCCTTACCGGCGCGCTTCCGCGCAATCCCCGGCTTGGCGTCTGTCGTGTACCGCAGCCCCGCTTCTTTGGCCGACTCCACGGGATCTGTAACAATGGCAATGAATTTTCTTGCTTTGCGCGCCGTGTTCATCCACCGGAATTGGATGCACAGCCGTCCCTGCCGACTGTTCAGGCTCGCGTGATCGTCATCCCTCGCGCAATCCAGCGCCCACCCTACCCTCGGCAAGATTCCCTCTTGACAAGATTGCTCCGCCGGTTGAAACTGGCATAGATAGACTACGGAAACGCCCAACCGGAGGGCTTCATGGTGGCGTTGATTCGGCAACGAGCAGAAGCGAAGACCATACGGGACGAGATTCCGCCGGGCACGCTCTATGTGCTGATCCTCAAGACGCTGGCCCTTCGCGGCCGGCTGCATGGATACGAGATCGCCGAAGCCATCCAGAGCTCCTCCGAAGACGTGCTGCAGGTGGAAGAGGGCTCGCTCTACCCCGCGTTGCAGCGCATGCTGATGAAGGGCTGGGTGACCGCGGAGTGGGGAGTGACGGGGGGCAACCGCCGGGCACGCTACTACACCCTGACCCGTGACGGCAGAAAGCAACTGGAGATTGAGATTTCGCAATTTGAGCGGGTAATCGGCGCCATTGCGCGCATCCTGCAAACCGTATGAGGCGCGTCATGAGCTGGTTGGGCGAGTGGAAGCGGCGGGTCGGGATAGTGCTCCATCGCGGCGCCTTGCGGCGCGATCTCGAAGACGAGATACGGCTGCACCTCGAACTGCGCCGCGAACAGCAGATGATGGCGGGGCTGGATGCCGAGGCAGCGCGGCAGGCGGCGCTGCGCAGGTTTGGAAACACTACTCGGGTTACGGAAAGAAGCATCCTGGCGTGGGGCTGGAGCTGGCTCGAAACATTCCTGCAGGACGTTGGATACGGCCTGCGCGCCATGCTGCGCACCCCGGCGATCACGATTGTGGCCCTGATCTCGCTGGCGCTGGGAATCGGAGCCAATACCGCAATCTTCAGCTTTCTTGACGCGCTGATGCTGCGATCGCTTCCTGTGAAGAGTCCGCAGCAACTGGTGATGTTGGGCACAGCGGACATAGCCGGAATCACCGACGGTTTTGCCAACACCGAACTTTACTCCTACCCGTTCTATCGCCAGTTCCAGCGCAACAACCGCGTCTTCTCCCAGACCGCGGCCATGTTCAGCATGATCAACCCGGTTCACGGCTTTGTCGATGAGCGCAAAGAGACGGAACTGATCAACGTGCAAACGGTGTCGGGCTCCTATTTCCAGACGCTGGGCGTCGGCCCCGAACTCGGCCGCGTGCTCGACGAGAATGACGATTCCAGCGAAGGCGGCCATCCCGTGGTGGTCATCAGCGACGCGTTTTGGAAGCGCAGCCTGGGCGCCGATCCGGGAGTTCTTCATCACACCATCACGCTGGGCAGCGTGGTGTTTACGATTGTGGGCGTGGCGCCGCCGGAGTTCTTTGGCGTCACCGTGGGGCAGGCTCCCGACGCCTGGGCGCCGCTTTCCATGGCGGGCGAGATTCCGCCCAACTGGGGCAGTTACAAGGACGATTTCTCCGAGTCGC
>JASHUH010000231.1 GCA_030040115.1 Acidobacteriaceae bacterium
GTGTCCCGCACCGAGTTCATATGCGATATCGATCCACCTTTTCGCGAATGCAATCTCCTTCTGGCGCAGTTCGGGAGTTGGTTGCGCCATCTTCACCGGCGAGCCCACACTATATATGTGGATGCCGTTGTGGTACGCCGTCCTGCGCAATGAGGCCAACCACGGTTTGCTGAGGTTGGCAGGATGTTCCCTGACCATGTCGGAAACCACGTGGGAATCGAGCCCCGGCGTGAAGTGTTGCAACGGTGGCACCCAATAGCCGGTCATGTCCATCCCCTCGAGACCGAGGTCCGCTGCGGCGCGGACCACATCTTCGTAGGTCATTTTTCCAACTTCCAGTTGGTTACGAAACGACATGGCAACCACCCCAGGCCGCAGGCGACCGTTGTACGGGGGTAACTTGGCTGGAGGAGTATGCACGGGTGAAGCAGCTTGGGCCAGAACTTTCGTGGCCGAAGTGGTTACGGCCAGAATAGGAAGGGATTTGAGTACTGTGCGGCGTTCCATGCCGACTCCTTCTCAGAGCAGTTACGCTCCATACTGGAAACCCATTCTTGCTGCGCCTTACCGTTCGCGAGAACGCACCGGCAAGTTCCAGGGCTACAGTATACTGCGGCCGCTGACTACAGAGATGTTCGCTGCGGTTCGCCCGGAGGGTCTTTTCCTGAAAATTGACGCAGCGTCTTACGAGACGATTGAGGTTGCTTGATACGGAATTTCACCGCAGAGCAAAAGCAAACACCGCGTGGTTCGCCGAAATGGCGACATACTGCTTACCATCCACCCGATACGTGACAGGGGCGGATGAGATCTGGCCGCCGGTAGTGGCGTGCCACAGCGGCGCGCCCGTCTCGGCGTTGAGAGCCCAGAAGTATCCTTCCCGGCTGCCCGTAAATAGAACATTTGTAGCTGTGGTCAAGATCCCACTATCGGTGACATCATACATGTTGAACACCCACTTCTGTTTGCCGGTGTGCGGATCGATCGCCACAACGGCGCCATGACCACCAGCATCTGTCCAATTGTTAATGGGGCCACGGCGAATAGGCGGCACCGCGGATTTGGTAGCTCCCCCAAAGTAACTCCGGCCCGCGAAATAATCGTCGGGCAACTTAGAGAAGACGGAGAAATAATCTTTCCATGCGGATATATAGAAGAGCCCGGTACGCGGGCTCCAGGAAGGTGAGTACCAATTCGTGCCACCCTGCATGCCTGGATAGAGCTTTACGCCTTCTACGGTTGGCTGTGTGTTCGGCGCCGGTATAGGGCGGCCATTCCTGTCCAGGCCCGCCGCCCACGTCTCATGGACAAATGGGTTACCCAGTAAAAATTTACCAGTATTTCGGTCGAGTACATAGAAGAAGCCGTTCCGATTGGCCCACAGGATCACTTTCCTCTTACTCCCATTCCAATCGATATCGGCGAGAACGGGGATATTCGCGGAGTCCCAGTCATGGGTGTCGTGGGGAGAGAATTGGAAATACCACTTCAGTTTTCCAGTATCTGCGTCGAGAGCGACGACAGAGCAACTATACAGATTGTCACCTACGCGCGTGTCTGCATTCCAGTCGGGGCCCGGATTCCCAGTGCCCCAGTAAATTGTGTTGAGCTCGGGATCGAATGAGCCGGTATTCCAGGTACCGGCCGAGCCATGTTTCCAGGAGTCGCCGGCCCAGGTATCGTGCCCCGGTTCGCCGGGGCCCGGGACAGTATAAAATTTCCACACTTCCTTGCCCGTCGCTACATTGTAGGCAGCAATGAATCCGCGAATGCCATATTCCCCACCCGCTGGGCCTACGATGACTTTGTCTTTGACCACGAGCGGCGCTTCTGTGATCGAATAACCCAGCTTTGGATCGGCGATCTCGATATTCCAGACGACACGCCCGCTGGTTGCATCGAGCGCCACCAAGTGTCCGTCGACCGTTCCCATGAACAAAGTGTTGCCGTGGATCGCAAGGCCGCGGTTCACGCTCCCGCAGCACAAACGGGCCTCCGGTGAAACGTCATATTGATAGGTCCAGAAAGCGCGCCCCATTCTCGCATCGAGAGCCACTACGTCGTTCGGCGCCTGGGTCACGTACATGACGCCATCCACAACGATCGGGGTAGCCTCCATCTTTTGAAGCGAATCCGCCTGGAAGACCCATTGCATTTCCAAATTCTTCGCGTTGGCCGGGGTAATTTGATCGAGCGTGCTGTAGCGCTGGCTGGAATAAGTTCCCGAATACGTCAACCAGTTCTGCGGCTCCTGGGCGGCGTGCAACAGACGCTCATCCGTTACCTGCGCATTCAGATTGGCGGCCGCTATAACAAGCCCGGCCAGAGTCAGTAACGCGAATCTCCGGAGCCTCACTGGCCGCCTCCCGATCCAGGCCTGGCGGGCTCCGTTCCCTGCAGACTGGCCAGATAAGCGATCAAATCGGCCAGTTCAGGATCGGTTAATTTCTCCTTGAAGGACGGCATCAGCGGTTCCTTCTCAATGGAGTATTCTTTCAACGCCTCTTTCGTTAAAGAAACCAATCGCCCATTGGCCTCGACAATTTGCACCGTCAGGGTATCCTCGTTCACACGGCGTCCCGTGATCACGGCGCCGGTGCGTGTGACGGCGTGAATGAACCGGTTCTGCGGAAAATCGGTCGACTCCGGGTCGAGAAGGGCGTCTTGCAAAGCACTCGAACTAAAATCGGCGCCTATCGTACTCAGGTCAAGCGCCATATACGAGCCTTTGCCGTTTACCCGGTGACACTTCAGGCAGCCACCTTTTCCTTCGAAAATGGCGCGCCCTCTCTCCGCGTCCCCGAGCGCGACTTTCCTCGTATCGAAGTCGCGCATGACGTGGAGATAATCTATTAATGCAATAAGATTCCTCCTGGTTACATTGTTCGGCGGCATGGCTGTACCGGGAATGCCATTTTGGATGACTCCTGCCAGTTGTTCATCCGTTGCGGCGTGGCGGAAGTGGCCACTCTTCAGGTCCACGCCACTAACTTGGTTGCCATCCGGTCCATGGCACGCGCTGCAGGTCGACCTAAAGATTCGCGCGCCCGTATCCAGCTCAGCCTGAGTGACGTTACCTTCCTGCTGCGCGTTCAGGCAAACGCCCGCCCCAAACCATCCCAACGCCGATATTACGAGCACATAAACGAGGCGGCTCGTGCGCCGTTGTTCATGCCTCATATGATCTTCCGCAAAGAATACGCCTTGGTCCATGCGCAGACGAGCCCCAAACTTGGCTATGGTTGTGCACGACTAAAGCGCCTGCGCACCGGTTTGCACCGGATCCACGGGTCGGTCGCGGATCGAAGGGGTCGAAGCTACGGACCGGTCGAGCGGGAAGTTTCGCTTTCTTGAATTGCGTACCGGCGAAAATGACTTGATTCATGTATTTCAGTGGAAGATCTCTCGGGTATATTCACCTCGCTGACATTCAAGTAAGGCATGGTCTACCGGAGCTACTTGAGCGTTAGTTTCTGCACCCGATAATTGCCGATCTCCGCCACATAAAGTTGGTTGGGCGTCCGGCAGTCGATCTCGTTAACCGTACCGAATTCCTTGGGCAGTTTTCCCGCCCGGCCAAACTTGCCCACGATCGTTCCGTCCAATTCCAGCTTGTAGATCTCTCCGCCGCTATCGATGTCGTTCACTGGATTGGAATTCGAACTGTAGAGATAGGGATGCGCGCCGGTGGTCAGGCACAGTGCGGCGGGGGCGCCCACGTTGGTGATCTGGGTCTTGAAGGTCCCGTTATTATCGAAAACCTGAATTCGATGGTTGCCCGAATCGGCAGCGTAGACATTGCCCTGAGCATCGACCGCCAGCGAATGCACGTCGGCGAACTGGCCTGGTCCAGCGCCCTTCGAACCCCAGGATTTGATGAACACGCCGTCCTTGGTGAATTTGGCGATGCGCGTGTTGTCGCCGATGCCGTCGGCCACAAAAATGTTGCCGTCCGCGTCCCAGGCTACGTCGGCGGGATAATCGAATACATCCTGCGGCAAACCCGCGCCGGGAAGCGCGCCATTGTGCGGCGGCCGTGGCGGCGCCTCGGGCACGTCAATGGATTCCGGCTTGCGGCCCAGCAGCATCAGGACGCGGCTGCCGGTGGAATTGAACTTGATGACCATGCCGCTATAGGCATCGACGGCCCAGATATTGTCCTCGCGGTCGATGCGGACTTGCTCGGCGACGAGGAAACCGTAAAGAGTTCTGCCGATCTCGCGGATGAAATTGCCGGCGGGATCGAACTCAAACAGCTTTGTCCCCCCGCTGCTCGCGAAAGTGCGCGAACCGCCCAGCGAGGCGCTCGGGCTGCCGGTCCGCGTGAAGACGAAGACATCGCCCTTAGAGTTGGTCGCGACTCCA
>JASHUH010000232.1 GCA_030040115.1 Acidobacteriaceae bacterium
CTCCCGGCATGGCGGCTTGAAGTGATCGCGTCGAAGCCTCCGGCCACAAGCAGATGAGTTGGATGCCCCGCCGCAGGCAACGGTTTACTTCGCGCCCCCGTTGGCTCGCGACCGCGATAAGCTAGAAATCAGGAGACTCGTCGCACACCAGGAGATCATGTCCCAATATAGATACTCGACTCTTGCCGTACACGCCGGTCAGCATCCCGACCCGCAAACGGGCGCCGTCAACGTGCCGGTTTATCTTTCCTCGACTTTCGAGCTCACCGGAATCGGCACGGATCGCGGTTGGGATTACTCGCGCGCCGGCAACCCCACCCGCGACCGGCTTGAGACCGCTCTTGCCGCGCTTGAGGGCGGCTTCAGTGGCCATGCTTTTGCCAGCGGCATGGCGGCCATCGCCGCCCTCGTCGCGTCCCTGCGTGCAGGCGACCATATCCTCTGCTCGCACAACGTGTACGCCGGCACCGTCCGGCTCTTTAACCAATTCGTCGCGCACTACGGCATCGCCATCGAATACGTGGATACGAGTTGCCCCGACGCCGTGGCTGCAGCCTTGCGCCCTTCCACCAGACTGGTTCACATCGAGACCCCCAGCAACCCCACCATGTTCCTCAGCGACATTCGCGCCATCGCCGAAATCGCCCACGCCAGAGGCGTCGAGGTCAGCGTCGACAACACCTTCATGTCGCCGGCCTTGCAGAGCCCCATCGCCCTCGGGGCCGACATCGTGATGCACTCCACCACCAAGTACCTCAACGGCCACTCCGACGGCATCGGGGGCGCGCTGATTGGCTCCAAGCCGGAGCACAAGGAGCGCTTCCTGCTGGTGCAAAAAGCGGTGGGCGCGGTGCTCGGACCCTTCGACTGCTATCTTGTCCTGCGCGGAATTAAGACCATGCCCCTCCGCATTCAGCAACACGAGCAGAACGGCCGCGCCGTGGCCGAGTATCTTTCCTCCCATCCCAAAGTGGCGCGCCTTGCCTATCCGGGGCTCAAATGCCATCCGCAACACGAGCTCGCGCTACGCCAGCAGAAGGGCTTCGGCTCCATGCTCAGCTTCGACATTGGCTCGCGCGACAGGGCCGGCCGCTTTCTGGGCGCATTAAAGATCTTCACCAACGCCGAATCGCTCGGTGGAGTTGAGTCCCTGGCCTCGCACTCGGCCACCACGACCCACGCCGCACTTAGCGATGAAGAACGCGCCGCCGCCGGAATCACCGACGGCATGATCCGGCTTTCAATCGGCATTGAGGACAAAGAGGATCTGATCGCCGACCTCGAGCACGCGCTGGCCGCGGTTTGATGGGGCGCAATGCGTGAACCCACGTTGTTGTTAGCCATCGACACCTGCGGCCCCTACGGGTCCGTCGCTCTTGCCCGCTTGCACGCGGGTCACGTGGAGCTTCTCGGCCAGATCGAGTTGGCCGGGCGCACGTACTCGGCTACTTTAGTCGCTGCCGTCGGCGAGCTCCTGGATCGGGCGCGGATCGCATTGGCTTCGCTCGACGCCATCGTCGTTGTCAACGGCCCGGGCGGCTTTACCGGCGTCCGCGTCGGTGTGAGCGCGGCCAAGGGTCTGGCAGAGGGGGCGTCTCTTCCGCTTTCCGCGGTGTCGCGGCTTGAGGTTCTTGCCGCCAGGACTCATGCGCCTTCCGCAGCGCTGGACGCTCATCGCCACGAAATATTTTTGCGCATCGCCGCGCCCGCATCGGCGCCTCGGGAGCTTCTAGCGAGCCCGAGCGATTTGGTCCAGATTCATCCACCGCCTGACAGAATCGCGGTCTGCGATGATGCGGCCGTGGCCTTGCTGCGCGCTGCTTGGCCGGCCGTGGAACTGGTCCAGTCCTCGCCGCCCATGGCGGCCGATGCGCTCGCGCTTTGCGCTCCACGCATCGAGGCTGGGGAATTCGTCGACATCGCTCTCCTCGACGGCCATTATCTTCGCCGTTCCGACGCCGAAATCTTTGGCGACCCCGCCGCCAGAACGCAAAGCGCATGAGCCCTGTCGCCCGCCAAATCCAAATCCGGCGCATGACTGCCGCCGATATCGATCGTGTGACGGAAATCGCAGCGACCCTAAACTCGGTTTCCGCGTGGCCGCGCACCGCCTATCTCGATGCGGCCAATTCCGCTGCCGCCGTGCCGCGCCTCGCCTTGGTCGCGGGGGGGGCCTCCACTGGGCGCCAGGACCGCTCCGGTCCAAAGTCGCCAAGTGTCCAAGGATTCGCCGTCGCCAGCCTGCTCCCGCCCCGGGCCGAACTCGAGATCATCGCCGTGACTGCCCCCATGCGGCGCCGCGGGGTGGGCCTCCTACTCCTCGCCGCCCTTATGGCGGAGTTGCGATCGGCAGGAGTCCGCGAGCTTCTGCTCGAGGTCCGGGCCTCGAACCAGCCGGCCATCTCTTTTTACTGCGCCGCCGGCTTTGTCCAGACCGGCCGGCGCACCCGTTATTACGTCAATCCCGAAGAAGATGCGGTGCTGATGACGGCGCATCTCGATTGAACCACGCGCGCCCGTGCCCGTCCGACGCCGCTTGCAGGCCGACTGGGGTCCGATCGACCCTCTCCGACGCAGAATCCCGCGGGCGGACAGTTTTCCCACCCGATTTTCACAGCCTGGTTACTGTCAGTGTTTTTCTCGCTTGCGAAGTCTACCTTCGGAGCGATATATGTAAATGTTCGGTGAAAAGACCGGAGGTGCTGGATGGATGAAGTACAGGATGCCACGCTGAGCGCAGAAATCGATCGCTTGCAAGCCGAACATCGCCGCTACGCTCAGCGGTTGGAAGAATTGCTTCAGAAGCCCTATCTCAGCGCAGATGAACAGCTCGAAGAGGTGCGCCTGAAGAAGCTGAAGCTGCACGCGAAAGATCTCATTTTCGCGCTGGAGCGCCGCTTGCCGGTGGTGGCGTAAGCCTCGCCGGGAGCTTTCTTTCAGGTCATTTGCGAGCTGACGGATCTCCTTAGCACGCAAGCGGTTAGTGTGTGCCTTGCCTGTCTCTTCGCACGCCGCGGTCGCTACCCGCCCCCCTCAGCCCGCCCCATGCCAAATCACCGTATAATCGTTGGGGACGATGGTTCGTGATGGTTACATCTATGGTTTGAGTCTCTTGGCCGTGTCTGCGGCGCTTCGTTGGGCAACGGGCAGTTGGGTCTGGACCATCGCGCCGCTGGTCCTGGCGGCGTTTTTCCTCTGGTTTTTTCGCGATCCGCGCCGGGTGATTCCGGTCGGGGAGGGTCTGATCGTTTCTCCGGGCGACGGCCGGGTCACAGAGACGGTTTCCATAACCACCCCGGCCGGTCCCCGGCAGCGCATCAGCATTTTTCTCAGCGTATTCGACGTGCACGTGAACCGTGCACCCATCGGCGGCGTCCTGAGCCGCGTCATGTACCAAAAAGGCAAATACCTCAACGCCATGAACCCGGCTTCGGCAGAGCGCAATGAGCAAAACACCGTGACCGTCAACGGCGCCGGTAAGGACCGGGGCATCGAAGTTGTCTTCAAGCAGATTGCCGGCCTCCTCGCCCGGCGCATTGTCTTCAACCTGAGCGAGGGCCAGACGGTGGAGCGTGGCCAGCGCGTCGGCCTCATCAAGTTCGGTTCTCGCGTCGATACCGTGTTTCCCGCCGAGGCGGTTCTGCGGGTCAAGGTGGGTGACCGCGTCAAAGGCGGCTCAAGCGTGCTCGCAATCATGCCCTCGGGAGACAGCGCATGAACCATCAGGATCGCTTCGAGGCCAGAGAGAGGAAGCGAGCCCGGGTCCGCCGCGGCATGTACTTGCTGCCTTCCCTGTTCACCTCCATCAATATCGGGGCGGGCTACTTCTCCATCACACAAACCATTGCCGCTATTACTCGTGACGCCCAGATGCACCTCGACTGGGCCGCCGTCGCCATCCTTTTCGCCATTCCTTTCGACGCCCTCGACGGCCGCATCGCCCGCATGACCAACACCACCAGCGACTTCGGCCGGGAACTCGACTCCCTCGCCGACGTGATTACCTTTGGCGCGGCGCCTAGCCTGCTGGCCTTTGTCTGGGGCTTCCATTTCCTTCCCGACTCCATCAACGGCCAATTGCACCAGCATCTGGTCCAAGCCGGAGCCTTCGTCTGCTTTCTCTTCCTGCTGAGCGGAGCTTCGCGCCTGGCCCGTTTCAACATCAGCCACGATGCCCAACCGCGCAATCCCGGCCGCCCGGGGCGTAAGTATTTTGTCGGCATGCCCATTCCGGCCGCGGCTGGCCTGCTGGCCTCCACCGTCCATCTCTGTTACGGAATTCCCGTGGAAGCTTGGTGGACCGCCGTTCCCTGGCTCATCCTTGTCGGCCTCAGCGGCTTCCTCATGGTCAGCACCTGGCGCTTCTGGTCGGGAAAGGAGATCAATTTTTCCCGCAGCCATCCCTTCCAAGTCCTGGTGCTGGTGGCCATTGTGTTGTATGTCGCTATTCGCTACTCCAACGTGGTGCTCTTTTTCGTCGCCTTGGCTTACATGTTCTCCGGGATTTGGGCGCGCGCCGCTTATTCTTGGTCGCGCCGTCGCCGTCGCCGGCCCACCGAACTGCATGTCTCGCCGGGACACGGAGCTGAACCGGATGGCTACAAGCCTTCATAAAACTTCCAATACGGGGATTTCTTTGTACAAAATTGCCATTGTCGGCGCTTCCACCCTGGTGGGCCGGGAACTCAAAGACGCTTTGTCTGAGTCACCCCTCGCCGCAGCTAAAATCGCTCTCCTCGACGCGGATGACGTGGAGGGTCAGCTGGATCACCTGGGTGATGAGGCCACGTTTATCCAGGGAATCAGCGCGGGCGCTTTTGACCGCGCTGACTTCACTTTCTTTTGTGGATCGGAGACGCTGACGCGGAATTACTGGCGCCGGGCACTGGGCGCCGGTTCCACTGTCCTCGATCTCTCCGGAGCCCTCGATCAGGAGGCGGGTGTTCTGGTTTGCGCCCCGTGGCTCGGGGTGGAAATTCCAGCCGTGGACCTTTTCACCCCCGCCGTCGCCCCTGCCCACCCTGCCGCGGTGGCTTTGGCGCTGTTGCTCGATCGCGTCCAACAAGTCGCGCCGCTTCGTTTCGCCGCCGCCACCGTCATTCTCCCCGCCAGCGAATTCGGGCGCGCCGCCATGGACGAATTGCACCAGCAGACCGTGAATCTCCTCAGCTTTCAGACTCTCCCACGCGACGTCTACGATGCGCAAGCCGCGTACAACTTGCTCAGCGGCCTCGGCGAAGCAGCCTCCGTAAGCTTCAAAACCGTGGAAGCCCGGATTCGTCGCCATTACGAAGCCCTCACCGGAGGCCGCAAGCCGGCTCCAGCGGTGCAAGTGATCCACGCCCCCGTCTTTCACGGCCACACTTTTCTGCTGGCTGTCGAGCTGGAGCGGGGGGTGGAAATCGCGGCCCTCGAAGAAGCGCTCAGCGGCGAACATGTCGACCTGGTCCTCGAAGACACCGACTCCCCTTCGAATCTTGCCGCCACCGGTCAAAACGACGTGCTGGTCCGCCTGCGACCCGAACCGGGCGCGCCGAATCCTGGCATGGTTTCGCGGTTCTGGCTTTGGGCGGCTGCCGATAACCTTCGCCTCAACGCCCAAAACGCCATCTCTTGCGCCCTCACTTTGCGCCGCCTGCGCCCCCATGGCGCTGTCCAGTAAATCGAAGAGTTCTCTAACTCACCCCTCATCGCCCGCTATGCCGCGCCCATAGCTGCTCGATGTAGGCGTCTGTCATGCCGGCAATGTAGTCGGCCACCGTGCGCGCCAGACCCTCGGTGGGGATTTGCGCCTGGTGGTCTTCCGGCATCAGCGCCGGTTCGGCCATGAGAATCGCAAACAGTTCCCTCACCACCCGCTCCGCATAGGCGTGCAGTTCTTCCATTTCCGGCGAATTGTAGAGCCGGGCGTAGAGAAACTCTTTGGCCGCCGCGCGCGTCGCGTCCATGCCCGCGCTGAGGTGAACCAGCCGCGCGGGCGCCCGCCGGATATCGGCAAGCGTGACGGCGCCAAGTTCAGCCACCCGCGCGCGCACTTCCTGGGCCAGATCCGTGACCAACGCATTGAGCAGCCCGCGCAAAGCCTCGTATATGGCCAACCTAGGCGCGGCCTTTGGATAGGCGCCCAGAGCCGCGTCGTGAAGGTCTCGAAACGAGGGCAGCGCATCGCGCACTTCGCCCACGCTCAGGATGCCGGAGGCCAGGCCATCATCCAGATCGGCGGTAAGATACGCCACTTCATCGGCGAGGTCGATCAATTGTGCTTCCAGTGGCGGGAAGTCGCCAGGGAAATACTCGGCCAGCTCCTGATATTCCCCGGCCGGGTAGTCACGGGAATGTTTGACGATGCCTTCACGCACCGCCAGCGTCAGGTTCAAGCCGCGAAAGGCCGGGTAGCGTTCCTCGAACCAGGTGACGATGCGCAACGCATGCAGATTATGGTCGAAACTCAGGCCGTAGGCGCGCAACGCGCGGTCGACCGCCTTTTCTCCGGCGTGGCCAAAGGGTGGGTGGCCGATATCGTGCGCCAGGGCCAGCGCTTCGGCAAGCTCCGCATTGAGCCCCAAAGCGGTGGCCAGGGTGCGGGAAATCTGCGTCACCTCGAGGGTGTGGGTCAGCCGGGTGCGCAGGTGGTCGCCGGGCGGGTCGGCGGGGAGTCGCGTGAAGACTTGCGTCTTTCCCGCCAGTCGGCGAAACGCGCGCGCGTGGAGAATACGCGCCGCGTCGCGGGCAAAGGCGGAACGGTAAACGTGCGGCGGCTCAGGCCAAGCGCGGCGGATCAACGGGCTGGATGCATCGCCGCAAACCGCAATTCCGGGCGGCAACAGTGTGGGCTGCCCAGCTCTCGGAGCCATCGAAAAACCTATTCAGGCTTATTGGGCTGCCCAAGGGCGTTGTCTTCTTTGGCCAGCTTGACGCGCGCGCTTTCCAATTTCTTCTGCACCTTGGAGACGTCGCCCGGTTCGATATCCCCAGGAGACGATTTCGCGAATTCCGCCAGCGAAAGCTGCCATTGCGCGGCAGCCAGCCGGATGCGGCCCGTCTTTTCGTACAGATCGCCCAAGTGCATGTGGACTGTGGGATCGGTCTGATCGCGGGCCACGGCCGAGCGCAGATTGTCTTCGGCCAGATCGTATTGGCCCATCTTGAAATAGACCCAGCCCAGAGAATCCAGGTAAGCGCCATTCATGGGCTCCAGGTCCACGGCCTGGCGGATCAGCTTCAGCGCTTCCGGCAGTTTGACTCCCTTATCGGCAAGCATGTAGCCAAGGTAATTCAGAGTCATGGCGTTTTGCGGATCGAGAGCCAGCGCCTGGCGGAAGTATTGTTCGGCCGCGTCGATATGTTTCTGCCGATCCGCCAACTCGCCCCGTAAAAACAGCAGGTAGGTGCGGTCTTCTTTCTTGGTGCACAGCGGCTCAGCTTTGTTGAAAGCTTCCTCGGCGTCCTTCCAGCGGCGCAAGCGGACGTCCATTTGGCCCATGGCCTCATAGACCGTGCGGTCGTCGGAAGAGTTGTCGAGCAAGCCGCGCGCCATAGTCAACGCCTGATCCGGCTGTCCCTGGTCCGCCAGTTCGCCCGCCAGCATCAGCTTCATGTCGCGGTTCTTGGGGTTGGCCGCCACGGCTTTTTGAGCCACATCCAGCGCTTTGTCGAACTGCTTCGCTTCCCGGTATGCATCGACCTCGCCCTGGTAGCCTTGAACCGCGGAGTCATCGCCCATATCGATCAATTTCTGATAGGTTGCGACCGCCTGATCGATCTTGTTCTGCTCGAGATACACGCCCGCCAGACGCCCCAGAAAAATGCCGCGATTGTTCTTCTCCTCGGCAGTGTAGGCGCCATTGGCGTGCGAAGTCAGATCGACCATGTTCTGATAGGTCTGCGCGGCGTCGTCAAAATGGCCGAGCACGTCCTCGAGCATCCCTTCGTTGTACCCGGCTTCGAGGGAATTGGGATCCAGCTTCACCGCCTTGCGTATGGTGGCCAAGGCGTCTTCGTACTTCCCCTGCCGACGCTGAATTTCCGCAATATGAACCAGCGCCTCGCCGTTCTCCGGATCGGCCTCGGCCAGCTCCTGATATTGCTTGAGCGCAGCCTCGAGCTGATCGTCGGTCAGCAGCGCCTGCGCCAGCGCGTCGAGCGTTTGCAGGTCTTCGGGCTCCAAATCGGCGGCGCGCTGATAGGCGGCGATGGCGTCCTTCGTATCCTTCATCTGGTCGTAGGCCGCGCCCAGAGTGAACTCCATCTTGGCCGTACGGTCGCCCTCCGGAACCGCCATGATCACGTTCACCGCCTGTTGCAGATTGCCGTTCTCGGCGTACACGCGGGCGAGGTTCAGCACCACGTCTTCCGAATCCGGCTCGATGGCCTGGGCGCTCTTGAACTCGGCCGCCGCCTTGTCCGGCTCGTGCTTGACGGTATAAAGCTGGCCCAGCACCATGCGGTCTTCCACGCTTCTTGGCTGCAGGGCCACAATCTTTTCAAATTCGGCAATCGCCTGGTCCAGGGCGTTCCCGGAGGATGACGTGGACGACACGCCGTTTTGGCTCTCGCCCAGCTGGCGCAGGTAAATCCGTCCCAGCAGCCGGTGGGCGTCCACGTCATCGGGCGAAGTCTTGAGCAGGTTGCGCGCCATCGACTCCGCGTCATGGATGCGGCCCACGCGGAAATAGAGATCGGCCAGCTCATCGTTCAGCTCCGGCGAGCCCGGATCGTCATTGAGCGCGAGCTTGTACTGCTCGATGGCTTGATTCACCTCGTCGGGACGGCCTTCGGAGATGGCGTCGTCCTCATACATTCCCGCCAGCGCGGCATGATAATACGCCTGCGCGCGCTCCGTAGTCTCTGGCGAAGGCGTCGTCGCGGCGTCAGTCGACGCCGATGCGGTGTTCGATGGCCCGCCCTGGGCCGGCGCCTGGGCGCAAAGAGCAGCGGCCGGCAGCAACAGAATCGATGCAGCGGCATAGAGGAGCGGGGAGACGGACAAGCGGGATTGTAGTTTCTTCATCTTGGGGACTCTTCGCTCTCTGCGCCGAGAGGATATGGCGCCGATCCACCCAGCCCAAAGCGGTTTTCGGGCAGACCTACTCTGCCTATTGTACAGACGATTTTACTCGTCGAATCGTCGCAGTGGCGGCGCTGATCAGGGAATTTTCCGAATGGAAAGAAATCGACGCACTCAGAAAGCAAAATTGCGGTCCAATGGGCCTGGCCAAGCCCCCTCCAAATCGGCAAATGAGAGGTTGGATGCTGCTTCTCCCGGCCCGGTTCGAGGCGCGGCGCTTTTCTTTTTCGCCACCTCAGTGCCGGAAATGCCGCATTCCGGTAAACAGCATAGCCACGCCCAGCTTGTCGGCGGCGGTAATCACTTCGTCGTCGCGCACCGAACCTCCGGGCTGAATCACGGCCGTCGCCCCGGCCTGCACCACGGCTTCCAGACCGTCGGAGAACGGGAAAAAAGCGTCCGAGGCCGCCACGCATCCTGCGAGCGGCAGCACGGCTTTCATGGCTCCGAAGCGCGCCGCGTCTACGCGGCTCATCTGGCCGGCGCCCACGCCCAGCGTTTGCCCGTCGCGCGCATACACAATGGCATTCGACTTGACGTGCTTGACCACGCGCCATGCGAAAAGCAGGCTGCGCAGTTCGTCGGCCGATGGCGGACGCCAGGTGACCACTTTCAACTCCGACTCCGTCACCCGTCCGGTATCGGCGTCCTGCAGCAGCAGCCCGCCGGAAACGTGCTTCACCACTGGGCGCGCCGGCGCCGGGCGCACTTCAACCAGGCGAAGGTTCTTCTTTGCGCTCAACCGCTCGCGGGCCTCCGGCATAAAAGCGGGCGCCGCAATCGCCTCCACAAAGAGCTTGGCAATCTCTTCGGCAGCCGGCCCATCCAATGCGCGGTTGACGCCGATGACCGAGCCGAAGGCCGAGACCGGGTCGCAGGCCAGCGCCTTTTGATAGGCCTCCGCCAGGGTGACGCCGGTGGCCGCGCCGCAGGGGTTGGTGTGCTTGATGATGATCGCGGCGGGGTCCTCAAACTCCTGCGCCAACTCCCAGCAGGCGTCGAGATCGACCAGGTTGTTGTAGCTCAGCTCTTTGCCTTGCAACTGAACGGCGCCGGCGACGCCCAGCCCCGAGCCGTCGCTGTACAGCGCCGCGCGCTGGTGCGGATTTTCGCCGTAGCGCAAGGTTTGCGCCAAGGGAAAATGAATCCGCAGCGTGGTGGGCAAGTCGTCCGTACCGGGCGCGGCCGGCGCCTCGGCCGCCGGCGCCTCCGCGATGCGTTCGAGCGTCCCGGCAATGGCGGCGTCATAAGCAGCTGTGGTGGCAAAGGCCTGTTTCGCGAGGCGCCACCGCGTAGCCCGGCTCAGTTTGCCATGGGTGCGTTCGAGTTCTTCGGCCAGCGCCGGATAATCGGCCACGCGTGTGACCACGGCCACGTCCTCGAAGTTCTTCGCCGCCGAGCGCACCATCGACGGCCCGCCAATATCGATGTTTTCGATCAGTTCTCCAAAGCCCACCTGGGGTTGCGCTGCCGTCTTTTCAAAGGCGTAGAGGTTCACCACCACCATGTCGATGGGCTCAATTCCCTGCCCCGCGATGGCCGCCTCGTGCTCCGCGTTCGCGCGCTTGTAGAGCAACCCGCCATGGACGCGCGGATGCAGCGTCTTTACCCGTCCGTCGAGCATTTCCGGAAAGCCGGTCAGCTCGCTGATGTCCCGCACCGCAAGCCCGGCCTGTCGGAGCGCACGCGCCGTGCCGCCCGTGGAAACCAGCTCCACGCCCAAGTGGGCCAGAGCCCCGGCAAACTCCACCAGGCCGGTTTTGTCGGTCACGCTCAACAGGGCGCGGCGAACTTGTTTTTCATCGCGATCGGAAGCCACCATGAAGCTCCTTGTGTTGGGGTCTAGTGGGTGTGCGCGCGTCAGGCGCGCACGAACAGCCATTCAAACCAAGCTCCAGACTACAACTGCGGATCGAGGTGGGAGTTTTCCGTGTCGATTCAGCGCGGGGCCTCCGAGAGCAGGCGCCCGGTTCCGATCCGGGTCAGCGCGCGAGACCAGTTGGTTAGCTAAAATAGCTAATTTGGCCCCCACCCCACCCCCATAAGCGCTAAGATAAGGATTCAATCTGTGGCCTTCGCTTGCGATCGGGTTCTGCGAGGGCGGCGGCGATCTGGTTCCATTGCCCGATCACGGCTTGGAGGGTCAAGTGAGGAGCAATGGCCGACTGGAGTTGATGAAAGGCGAACTGGAATTCACGCCAGCGGCTGAGGGTGCGCCTCTTGCGGCAAGAGG
>JASHUH010000233.1 GCA_030040115.1 Acidobacteriaceae bacterium
GCTATGCTTCAAAGGTGTATAGCTTAATGAGAAATGCCCTAATACGCAGCCTGTCGCCATCGTCAACCATGCGTTTACGGAGAGGTTCTATCACGGCGCGAATCCCGTGGGCCGCACGCTCAATAAGGGCCTGGTTATCGTTGGCATGGTGGACGACGTTCAACTTTCATCCGGGCTCGACCCGGTAGCTCCGCTCCAAACCGAAGAGACCGTGTACGTCCCGGCGGCGCAGATCACGCAGCCCGCCTACCTGGCGGTGATTCACACCTGGTTCCAGCCCGGTTGGATCGTGCGTACTGCAAGCCCGGTTGAAGGGCTGACGGCGCAGATGCAGCGGGCCCTGGCCAACGCCGATCCTGGCCTGCCCTTTTCCGGCTTTTACCGGATGAGCGACCTTGAGGCGCAGACGCTGGCCACGCAGCGCATCGAAGTGGCGCTGCTGGGCGCCATGGCCGCGCTGGCGCTGCTGCTCAGCGTGGTGGGGATTTTTGCCCTGGTGGCCAACATAGTGGCCCAACGCACGCGGGAGATTGGCGTGCGGATCGCGCTCGGCTCGCCCATGCGCCAGGCCATGATCGGCATCGCGGCGCCAGGAATACGCGCCTCGGCGTGGGGGCTCATCCTGGGTTTGATCGTGTGCGGGGGCGCCTTGCGGGTATTGCGCAGCGTGCTGTATGGGGTGGGGGTCTACGATGGCCCCACAATTCTCGCCGTGGTTCTGGCGTTCTCGGTTGCAGCGCTGGCTGCCGCGGTGGTTCCCGCCCTGCGGGTCGCGAGGATCGATCCTGCCGAAGCCCTGCGCGACGAATAGGACAATGGTTCCAGCCCGATGTGACGCTTAGCACAGGCAGCCGTATACTTGAGACGCTATCAGTAGTAGTGAGTGCACCCGCTCGCAAGACGCAGTCGGAATGTCCGGTTGACCCGCGCGCTCAGCAGAAACGCCCGTTGGAATCCTGAGCCCCCGATCCGTTACCCTGACCTATAGACCGCCGTTGCGGAATGTGGGGCCCCCGGCAACCGGGACCCCAGAAAGCGGCTCTTGCTTCCTGGGGCGGCAGCGACAGGCTTTTGCCGCCGGGGCGAAAATCCAAACAGGGGAGATTTTTCATGGCGCAAGGCGTTCTTGAGCAAGCGCCTGCTGAAACGGCAGGCACGATGTCAACTCCTTCCCAAGCGGGCTCGACCGCGATCAAATATGTGTATTTCTTTGGCGATGGCAAAGCCGATGGCAATGGCCGCATGAAGGACGAACTGGGCGGCAAGGGCGCCGGGCTGGCCGAGATGACCAACGCCGGTTTGCCTGTGCCTCCGGGATTCACGATTCAAACCGAGGCCTGCCGCGAGTACATGCGCGGCGAACTGAGCTCGCGGATCGATAAGGAGATGAGGGCGGCTCTGGCGCAACTCGAAAAAATGCAAGGCCAGAAGCTGGGCGCGGGCGACAATCCGCTGCTGGTTTCCGTGCGCTCGGGGGCCAAGTTCTCCATGCCAGGCATGATGGACACGATTCTGAACCTCGGGCTGAACGACAAGGCTGTGGAAGCCCTGGCCAGGCGCAGCAATAATCCTCGCTTCGCCTACGACTCCTATCGCCGGCTCATCCAGATGTTCGGCGACGTGGTGCTCGACATTCCCAAGAAGAAATTCGAGCACATTTTCGAAAGCGTCAAGGCCGCCGAGAAAGCCAAATACGATTACGAACTGCACCCCGAGGCGCTCAAAAAGATTATCGAAGAGTACAAGAAGCTGGTGAAAAAAGAAACCGGCAAAGATTTTCCGCAGGATCCGATGGAGCAGCTCGTCGCCGCACGAGACGCGGTTTTCCGCAGCTGGCAGAACGAGAGGGCCAAAACCTATCGCCGCATCAACCGCATTGACGATTGGCTCGGCACCGCGGTCAACGTGCAGGCCATGGTGTTTGGCAACCTGGGCGACAATTCCGGCACCGGCGTGGGCTTTACGCGCAACCCCGCCACCGGCGAGCATGCATTTTTCGGTGAGTACCTGATGAACGCGCAGGGCGAAGATGTGGTTTCAGGCGTGCGCACGCCGCAGCCCATCAGCGAACTCGAGCGCGCCATGCCGAAAGTGTATGAGCAGTTGCGCGACATCACGCGGCGCATGGAGAAGCACTACCGCGACATGCAGGACTTCGAGTTCACCATCCAGGATGGCAAGCTCTACATGCTGCAAACCCGCAACGGCAAGCGCACGGGGCTGGCCGCGGTGCGCGTGGCCATCGACATGGTGCAGGAAGGGCTGATCGCCCAGGAAGAAGCCGTATTCCGTGTTGAGCCCAACCAGCTTTATGACTTCCTGGTTCCGCGGCTGGTGGAAAAGGGCGAAAAAATCGAAGTGTTGGCGACCGGCTTACCGGCGTCGCCGGGCGCGGCCGTGGGGCAGATCGTCTTTACCGCCGAGGATGCGGTGAAACATCACGCCAAAGGCGACTACAAATCCATCATTCTGGTGCGCGGCGAGACCACCCCGGAGGACATCGCCGGCATGGAAGTCGCGGACGGGATCCTGACTTCGCGCGGGGGCATGACCTCGCACGCCGCGGTGGTCACGCGCGGCATGGGCAAGTGCTGCGTGGCCGGCGCCGGGGATTGCGTTGTGGACGAAGCCAAGAAAGAGCTGCGCGTCAAGGGCCATGTCTACAAGCAGGGCGACTGGGTTTCGCTCGACGGCACAACGGGCCGCGTGATCGCGGGTCAGCTCAAAACCATTCCCGCCCAGCCTGACGATCCCGACCTGGTCAAGTTCATGGGCTGGGTCGACCCCGTCCGCAAGCTGCGCATCCGCGCCAACGCCGACATTCCCCGCGACGCCAAGCAGGCGCGCCTCTTTGGCGCCGAGGGCATCGGCCTTTGCCGCACCGAGCACATGTTTTTTGCTGAGGATCGCATCGGGCACATGAGAGCGATGATCCTGGCCGATAACGAGAAGGATCGCCGGGCAGCCCTCAAAAAACTCCTGCCCATGCAACGCGCCGATTTTGTGGGGCTCTTCAAGGCCATGGAGTCGCTGCCCGTCACCATCCGCACCCTGGACCCGCCGCTGCACGAGTTTCTGCCCAAGCGCGAGGATCTGCTGGTGCAGATCGCGCGCCTGGAAGAGACCAAACCGCGCTCACCCAAGCTCAAGGAATTGCGCACACTGCTGGCCCGCGTGGAAGAGTTGCACGAGATGAATCCCATGCTTGGGCTGCGCGGCTGCCGGCTGGGCATCGCCTTCCCCGAGATCACCGAGATGCAGGCGAGGGCGATCATCGAGGCTGCGGTTGCGGTCAAGGCCAAGGGCGGCAATCCGCATCCTGAAATCATGATTCCGCTGGTCGGCTCGATTGAGGAGATGCGCAACCAAGCGGCGATTGTGCGCCGCGTGGCGGAGGAAGTCTTCAAGGGGAAAGACGCCAAGGTCGATTACCTGGTGGGCACGATGATCGAATTGCCGCGCGCGGCGCTCACCGCCGACCAAATCGCCGAGGAGGCCGAGTTCTTCAGCTTCGGCACCAACGACCTGACCCAGACCACCTTCGGCATCTCGCGCGACGACATCAACAACTTCCTGCCCGCTTACTTGAAAAACGGCATCTTCAAGCAGGACCCCTTCGCCACTCTGGATCAAGCGGGCGTAGGGCAACTGGTGAAGATGGCCACGGCTAAAGGACGTGACACCCGGGCGAACCTGAAGGTGGGCATCTGCGGCGAACATGGCGGCGATCCGGAAAGCGTCAAGTTCTGCCACCGGATCGGCTTGAACTACGTGTCGTGCTCGCCCTTCCGGCTGCTCACCGCGCGGCTGGCCGCGGCGCAGGCGGCGCTCGAAGATAAACCTTCGGGCGAGATCCACGGCGGCTCTCGCTGATCAGGGCGTAAAGGACGCAAAAGGCGCAGCCGAGTGGCTGCGCCTTCGCGTTTGCGCGTGGTGAATGTAGGCCGCGATGCCGCGTTCATTTTCGGTCGCGGTCGCGGAGGCCCTAAGCAGTAGCGGTCTCCGCCAGGTTCTCTTCGACGCCTGACTCGGTCTCGGCAAGCCGGATCAGCCGGTGCAGGTACGCTCGCGAGATGCGCAGGCGGCGGGCCGCCAGCGTTCGATTGCCGTTGTTTTCGCGCACGGCATTGACGGCAAGCTTGATTTTGTAGTCCTGGAGCTGGCGCTTGAAGGAGCCGGCGTGTTGGTAATCGTCGATGTTCACCACATCGTCGTAACCGGTTTCCTCTTCTTCCACTATGTTCAAGCTCAGGTCTTCCGCGCGCACGGTTCTGCCCGCGGCCAGGATGATGGCCCGCTGCATGACATTTTCGAGCTCGCGCACGTTGCCGGGCCAGGAGTAATTCTGCAGCATTTCCATCGCCTCGGGCTCGATCGAGTCCATGGGCTTTTGGAAGGTCTGCGCATATTGGTGCAGGAAGTGGCGGGCAATCGGCGGGATGTCCTCCGGCCGCTCCTGGAGGGCCGGCGATTCGATGCGCATGACATTAATGCGGTAGTAGAGGTCCTGACGGAACTTGCCTTCGACCACCAACTTAGCCAAGTCCTGGTGAGTGGCGAAAATCAGGCGCGCGCGCAGTGGAATGAGCCGGGTCGAGCCCAGCCGGCTGAACTCGAGCTGCTGCAGAACGCGCAAAAGCTTCACCTGCGTCAGCAGGCTCAGGTCGCCGATTTCGTCGAGGAACAAGGTGCCGTCGGCGGCCTGCTCGAAATAGCCTTCACGAGCCCCCACGGTGCCCGTAAAAGCGCCCTTCTCGTGGCCAAAGAGTTCGGCTTCGATCAGGGTTTCGGGAATGGCGCCGCAGGAAACGGCCACAAAGGGCTTGTTGGCGCGGGCGCCCAGGTTGTGAATGGCGCGCGCGATCAGTTCCTTGCCCGTTCCGCTCTCGCCCGTCACCAGCACCGCGGCGTTCAGGTTCGTCACCCGGCGCACCAATTGATAGACGCGCTGCATTTGAGGGCTCGAACCGATGATGCGGTCGCAGGTGGCCGGCTCTTCAAGCCGCTGCTGCACGGTGTGCAACTGGCGCTTCAGCGAGGTGGTCTCGCAGGCCCGGTTGAGCATCGTTTTCAGGTCGCGGATAGAAGGCGGGCGGCGGCAATAGGCGAACGCGCCGGAACGAACCAGCTCGAAGGCCGTTGAACGAAGACTGTCGTCGGCCATCACGATGGCGGGAATGTTTGACGCGATCAGCCGCTGCGAGGTCAGCATGCGCTCCTCGAACGAATCGCGATGCGAGTTCAGATCGAGGATCAAGACATCACAATCTCCCGTCGAAACCAGGTCATTCATTCCCTCTCCGTCCGATTGCAACCGGACTGAGAAGTCTTTTCCCAAGGCTGATGAAAGAAGAGGGTACAAAGTACGATCTTCTGAATAAAGTCCGATAGTGATCATCTGCGTTAGCGAGCTTTCTTCTCGCGATGCTTCGGATACAGCCGTTCTCGGTGTATGGATCGGCTTATGTCCTTATATTTCTAGATCGGCGCCTTCCTGGCCAATTCCTGATTTGTGTTAGCAGCCATGGGCCATTGGTAACATCCGATCACCCGAGCGAGTTACGTCTACCGCCAGACAGACCGTCTGATTGGAAATTTTCACAGAAAAGGAGAAATCGAAACTCTGGAACAGGAGGACCATCGCCCTGGAGAAGCGCTCAATCGCCCGCACGCCTCGCCGGAAAGTCGGAGCCAGTTATTTTTCAGTCCTTTATCTCCGTTCGTCCCAGTGGCGCAGCTTGTCCTTCAACGCGGAACTCTCCGTGCCGGAAAGGCCCATCAGGCTTGGTTGAACGGATGACTTTGTGCTTCGAAGATAAGCGGGTATCGTAATGATTGCAAGATTACTTAAGTGTGCGTTACTGCTTCCGTCACCCCGCCGAAGGCGATGGAATTTTTTTCTTTGATTTCAAGGGTTTCTCGCCTGGCTCAGCGCGCCGCGGTGTATACGCCGCGCTTCACCGCTGGCCCGCGAAGCGTATACAGCCGTGTACACTGCGCCGCACGGGATGCGTAAATGAGTCATCCTTAAAGGTTTAGCGCCCAACTGGGTTTGGTTGAACAATTGCTCCCTCCTCGCTGTTCCCATTGCGCCCAGGGGAATCAAGGGAGACTTGGAATGCACTCGTTCGCATGGTGGCCAACCCTGATCGTGGTTGGCGTTGCGACCATCACCGACCTGCGGAGCCGGCGCATTCCGAACTGGCTGGTGCTTCCTTTTCTCGCGGCTGGCGTGGTGGTCTGCGCCTGGATGCACGGCTGGCGCGGTGTTGGCCAAAGCCTGGCGGGCGCTGGGCTAGGCATTTTGCTCTTCGGGCTTTTCTTTTGGATGGGCGGCATGGGCGCCGGAGATGTGAAACTTTGCGCCGCTGTCGGGGCCTGGATCGGTCCCAATCAATTATTGATCGCCTTGCTTTTGACCGGACTGGCCGGGGGAATCATGGTGCTGTGCTGGGCCGCCTGGTCGGGATTTCTCAGGGAGCTGTTCGCGGGCGCCGGCGACCTGGTTTTTCGACGAAAGAAGCAGCCGGCTGAAGACGGAACCGGCCCGGGCAGCGCCCCTTGGCGCAAGATTCCCTACGCCCCGGCCATCGCAATCGGCACGCTGATTTCCTTTTTTGCGCGTTGAGGGGTGGAGGACGGACCATGTCGACTTTGCAAAAAACGAGCTACCAATCCTCGTTGCACCATTCCCCGTTGCACCAGCAAGCCGGGCAGCCTGCCCATTGGAGCGCATTGACTTCAGAAGAGAATCCATCCCCGTACCTCGTCCCGCAGAGCTCCGAATTCCCGGTTCCGGACGATCTTACCGTCGCTCTGGTCGGCCCGGATGAACGGCGGCGTTCGGCGGCGGTAAGGGCGATTTCAGAAAGCGCCGTGATCGCAGTGCGCGAGTACCCCACCTATCCGTCTGATCGGGACGACGCGCCCCGGCTGCTCGAGCAGCAATTCGACGTCATCATCATCGACCTCGACAGCGATCCGGAGATGGCGCTAGAGCTGGTGGAAAGCATTGGCGGTCAGGGAACCTCCACGGTGATGGTTTATTCCAGCAGCGCCGACCCCGAGCTCCTGGTGCGCTGCATGCGGGCGGGGGCGCGGGAGTTTCTCACCATTCCCCTGGCTCCCGCGGCCATGGCCGAGGCGCTGGTGCGCGCCGCCGCGCGGCGACCCGCGGCGCGGGCAAGAAAGACCGGAAGACTGTTGGTTTTTATGGGGGCCAAGGGCGGCGTGGGCGTAACTTCGGTGGCCTGCAACTTTGCCGTCGCCCTGGCCCAGGAAGCCGACCAGAAAACGGTGCTCATCGATCTCGACCTCCCTCTGGGCGACGCCGCGCTGAACCTTGGCATCGTCTCTGAGTTTTCCACGGTCAACGCCCTCCAGGCCGCAGAACGGCTCGACGCCGCGTTCCTTTCGAAGCTGCTTGTCAAGCACAGCTCGGGCGTTTACGTGCTGGCCGCGCCAGGCAAATTCCCCCATTTCGAGCCTCCCGCCGAAGCCATCGAAAAGCTGCTTCTGGTGGCTCGCCAGGAGTTCGACAACGTGGTGGTGGATGTGGGTTCGCGGCTCGACCTCCCCGGCACAGCCCTGTTTTCCGAAGCCTCGAAGATTTACCTGATCACCCAGGCGGGCATCCCTGAGCTGCGCAACGCCAACCGCCTCATCAACCAGTTTTTCTCGGCCGGCAATCCCAAGGTCGAAATCGTCCTCAACCGGCACGAGTCACGCACCCTCGGCGTGGCCGAGGAGCACATCACCAAAGCGCTCACCCGCCCGGTGCAGTGGAAAATTCCCAACGATCACGCCCTGGTGCGCAAGATGCAGATCAACGCCACACCGCTGGTGCTGGGCGATTCGGCGATGGCGAAGCTGATCCGGCAAATGGCGCAATCGCTCACCCCGCAGCAGCCTGCAGAGACGGTCAAGAAAGGGAAAAAAGGCTTCAGTTTGTTTGGCTCATAAGGATAACTCTCGATAACCGCCAAGGGAAGGCGTGACGTGGAACTGCTGAATTTAGAGAAATACAAAGCGGACATTCATCGGACCCTGATCGCGAAGTTGGATCTGGAGAAGCTCTCCCGCGTCAATTCCGGCCAGGCGCGGCAGGCCGTCTCGGGCATCGTGAAAGAGATCATCTCCGAGCAGCATGTGCCGCTCAATTACGACGAGCAGGAGCGCATTCAAGCCGACTTGCTCGACGAAGTCTTCGGACTGGGCCCGCTCGAGCCCTTGCTCCGCGATCCGAAGATCTCCGACATCCTGGTGAACGACAAGGAACACGTCTTCGTTGAAAAAGGCGGCCTGTTGCAGAAGGTCAACACCGCGTTTCGCGACGATCGCCATCTGCTCCAGATCATCGACCGCATTGTTTCGCGCGTGGGCCGCCGTGTGGACGAGTCTTCGCCCATGGTCGATGCGCGCCTGCCCGACGGCTCCCGCGTCAACGCCATCATTCCGCCGCTGGCCCTTGACGGCCCCTCGCTGTCGATTCGCCGCTTCGGCACCGGGCCCCTGGCCGCGAACCAGCTGGTGCAGTTGAAGAGTATTTCGGCGGAGATGATGGAGGTGCTTTCCGCCGCGGTGCGGGCGCGCATCAGCATCCTGGTGGCGGGCGGCACCGGCGCCGGGAAAACCACGTTTCTCAACATTCTCTCCCAATACATTCCTAATAACGAGCGGATGGTGACCATTGAGGACGCGGCCGAACTCCGCCTGGCGCAGGAAAACATCGTCCGTTTGGAAACACGGCCCCCCAACATTGAGGGCCAGGGCGCGATCCGCCAGCGGCAATTGCTGATCAACGCACTGCGCATGCGGCCGGACCGCATCATCGTCGGCGAGGTGCGCGGCGAGGAAGCCTTCGACATGCTCCAGGCCATGAATACCGGCCACGAGGGCTCGATGACCACCATCCACGCCAACACCCCGCGCGACGCCATTTCGCGCCTGGAGTCGATGGTGGCGATGTCGAACATGAACCTGCCGGAGAAGTCGGTGCGGCAGCAGATCGCTGCGGCGATCACCATCGTGGTGCAAGCCAACCGCATGAGCGATGGCACGCGCAAAATCACCAGCGTATCGGAGATCACCGGCATGGAAGAGAACGTGATCAGCATGCAGGAGATTTTCAGCTTTCAGAAAAAGGGCATCGGGCCCGACGGCCGCGTGATCGGGGTCTTCACGCCTAGCCGCATTCGTCCCCGCTTTCTCGAACGGCTGCGCGTCTCGGGCGTGATCCTGCCGCCCAGCATTTTCGAGAAGGAAACTATGGTGAATTGAACCGGGCCAGGAGCTTCGGGGAAAGGAGGGTCGAACCATGGGATTGATCATCGTGCTGGTATTCGTGGGCGTCTTCGTAGCCATCGCGCTGCCGCTAGTGGCCAACGCCCTTACGCCTTCGCAGAGCGCACGTCAGGCTTTAGCCACCCTGCACTCGGCCCTCGAGGGCGAAAGCCTCGAGGCTCGCCAGCAGACCATCGATCTGCGCAAGAACGACCAGCTCAGCAGTATTCCCTGGCTGAACCGAAAACTGCTGAGCCTCGAGGTGGCCCCGCTTCTGCACCGATTACTCAGTCAGGCGGAACTGAGTTGGAGCGCCGGCAGGTTGATGGGCATGACCGGCGTCTGCTTTGTCCTTCCTATCTGCGTTATTTATCTGCGCTTCGGGGTGTTGCTGCCGGCGCTCGCCGCCGGGTTGGGCCTGTCCTTACTACCCATGGGTTGGGTGCTGTTCAAGCGCAGCCGGCGTTTCGGCAAGTTTGAAAAAGGCCTGCCCGAGGCGCTCGATCTGATG
Source organism: Acidobacteriaceae bacterium (assembly GCA_030040115.1). GTDB lineage: Bacteria > Acidobacteriota > Terriglobia > Terriglobales > Acidobacteriaceae > Telmatobacter. The sequence continues at coordinate 9,794 of JASHUH010000233.1, forward strand.
GTGAGCGCGCTCCGCGCCGGCCATAGTCTGAATGCGGCCATGGGCCTGGTGGGGCGGGAGTGCGCCGCCCCCGTGGGGACGGAATTCAACATCTGTTTCGAGGAGCAGAACTTCGGCCTGGAGATGAAAGTCGCCCTGGATAACCTCCTCGAACGCGTTCCCTTGCAGGATCTGCGCATCGTCGCCACCGCCATCATGATTCAGAAAGAGAGCGGCGGCAATCTCGCCGAGGTTCTCGACAAGACATCGAACCTGATCCGCGAACGTTTCCGGCTGAAGCGCCAGATTCGCGTGCACACTGCGCAGGGGCGGCTGACGGGCTGGATTCTCACGCTGGTGCCGGTGGCGCTGGGCATCGTAATGTACTTCGTCAATCCGCAAATGATGAGCGTTCTCTGGCGCCGCTCCATCGGAATCAAGATGATGTGGGGCGCGGGAATCATGACCTTGATCGGCGGATTCATTATCAACCGCATTGTCGATATCGACGTGTGAGGGGAAAAATATGGGTTTTGCGATTCTGACATTCGCGGCGATTTTCCTCCTGGTGGGCAGCGGCGGCCTGCTGCTGTTTTATCGCGAGACCATGCTGAAACGGCTCGCCGAAGCCATCGATCCCCGCCCCAGAAAAAAGTCGCTGCGCGCGGCGCTGCAGCAGACCGGATTCTCACTGGGCAACATGGTGGAACGACTCGAGCAAGTCATGCCCAAGAGCCAGGCCGAAGTCTCTGTGGTTGTGCAACGGCTGGTCCGCGCCGGTTACCGCAACGAATCGGCGGTGAAGGTTTTTTATGGCTGCAAAGTCATCGTGCCGCTGGCGCTCTGCGCCGTGGCGCTGGTGACGAAATTGCACGCCTTCAGCCCGTTTTTCATCTATGCCGTCTGCCTCGGCTTGGGCTTTTTGCTGCCCGACTTCTGGTTGGGCAAAAAGATCAAGGCGCGGCAGAAGCGCCTTCGCCGCGGGCTTCCCGATGTTCTCGACTTGCTGGTCATCTGCATTGAAGCCGGCCTGAGCATGGATCAGGCCACGGCCCGCACGGCGCAGGAGTTGGAGAAGGCGCAGCCGGATTTGTGCGATGAACTGCGGGTGGTGGTGCTCGAACAGCGCGCCGGCCGCGCGCGCGCCGACGCCTGGCGCAACCTGGCCGAGCGCACCGACGAGGAAGGCCTGAGGAACCTGGTTTCCATGCTCGTGCAGGCGGAGCAGTTCGGCACCAGCGTCGCCAAAACCCTCAGGGTGCATGCCGAGACGCTGCGTTCGCAGCGGGTGCAAATGGTGGAGGAAGTCGCGGCCAAGACTTCGGTCAAGCTGGTGTTTCCACTGGTTCTGTTTATTTTTCCGGCCCTGTTTCTGGTCACCTTGGGGCCGTCCATCATTCTCATGTCGGAATCGTTCCAGAAGTTCTTCAAACAATGAGGGAAGGAGGAAAAGTATGGACAGCGTCGCCATCGTCCGGGTTGTTGCCGGAGTGCTGTTTGTCGTGGTGCTGGCGTTCTTAGTGCAGCGCCGCCGCTCGCGGGTGAAGTAGCGCCAAAGTCGGGCCCGTGTTCTCGGCGTTAGCCAGTTCGGCTGGGCTCATGAGCCGTGCTTTTCGCGCGTGGCACGTAATCGGAAAGTTTAGCGGAGAGGAGAAATCGCAATGGATCCGGTCACCATTACTCGGGTTGTTGCGGGTGTGGCGTTTGTTGTTGTGCTGATGTTTTTGGTGCAGCGCCGCCGCACGCGCGTGAAGTAGCACGGGAACTGCTTTGAGCGCCGGCGGCGCGCGAAAGATTCGCGCCCCGGCACAGATTTGAAAGGTTTGGCCGCAGTATTGCCGCGCCGCCTGACGGGCGGCCCGGCAAGGGCCTTTGACTGCGGAGAAAAGAAAGGCCGCCGTTTTCGGCGCCTCGCGATTGAACTGAGGGCCAAATTACCACGAATGGAGCACGAGATTGGCAAGGTTCGGCAATGATTTGGCGGAAGCCGCCGTGGTGGACTTCCCGAGCCGGAAAGGAGGAACCATGAATTCGCGCATTCATTGTGCTTACAACCAGACCCGGGAGTGCTTTCTTGGCTTGGAAGTGACCGCCGTCGATGTGCCCTACGCAGAGCTGGTGGAAGTGATGAAGACGCTCGCCATCAAATCCGGCGAAGGTTTATGGATCGCTCCGTTCCGAGGCATTCCCTCGGCCGGCGTGACCGCGCCTCTGGATTTGATCTACCTCGACGGCGCCTGCCGCGTCCTCGATCTGGTCGAGTCCTTTCCCACTTTTCACGTCAGCCCTTCGACCCCGCAGCCGGACAGCATCCTGGCTCTCCCGGCGCATTCCATTTATTCCTCGCAAACCCAGATCGGAGAACAATTGGTGCTCTGCGTGGCCGAGGAGATGCAGCAGCGGCTGGACCAGTTGGCCGGAGGCAGCGCAGCCGGGAGCGTCCAAAGCGCGGTGCTGCTCAGGGAAAAGCCGCTTTGGAGCGACGGCCGGGGCATGCTCGAATTCGAAAGTCAGGCTTCGGGAATCCGCAACGGCGGGCATCCGCAACGCCATGAGATGGAACTCCTGAAGCCGGGTTCGAAGTCGCCCAATCCTCCGCGGAGCTGGCTGGACCGCTGGTGGTCGCCCGATCCCCGCAGAGCTCCGCGCGAGGCCGCTCCGGGATTGGCGGCGTACTACTGGAACGGCGCCGCGCCCGAGGCGCACGGGGTTCGCGACATCAGCTCCTCCGGACTCTATCTGGTCACCGAAGAGCGTTGGTATCCGGGGACCCTGGTGTTAATGACTCTGCAGAGAACCGAGTGTGGGGAAGAAGTCGCCGAGCGTTCTATTGCTGTGCAATCGCGCGCGGTGCGGTGGGGCCAGGACGGCGTGGGTCTGCAGTTTGAACTGCCTGACGGAGGGGATTCACGGCTGGTGCGCGATTCGATGCTGGATGGAGTGAGCAGGAAGGAATTTGACCGCTTCCTCCATCAGCTTCGGAAGCGCAAATGAAAAGGCGTACGGAGACGCGAGGAAATTTGCGAAAGACGGCGCGGTTGAACAAGAAAGATTAACCGGCGCCGGGGGGGTAGAAAGATGAAATGCGTAAACAGGCTCGGTCAACAGGCAATGGCCCTTGTCCGCGGCCATAAATCCGAAGAAGCCAGGCGCACGGGCCCGCGCTCAACCGCCATCCGCTGGGCCCGGCGAGCGTGGTCTTCGAGTGGCGAGGAAGGAACCTCACTGGTGGAGTTCGCCATTGTGCTGCCGCTGCTGATGACCATTTTAACTGGCGGGGCCTCATTTTGCATGGCCCTCTATAGCTTTCAGCAGCTTGGCTACGCCGGTTCCAACGCCGCGCAACTGCTCGCCGCCGAGCAAGGCCTGATCACCGATCCCTGCGCCACCACCGCGAGCACAGTGACGGCGGCGCTGCCTAACTGGACGCCCTCGAAGATTACCTACACGGTCACGATCACCGATTCGAGCGGCGCGGCCCATACCTTCGGGCCCACCGCCGGAAGTTCGTTTTCCTGCACCTCCGGCGCGGCGGATATGGCGGCCAATGAACCAGTCACAGTGCAGGTTAGCTATCAATACACATGGTTCCCCATTTTGTCATATAGCCCTTCGAGCAGTTTGACCAGCTCGGAATCGGCGCTCATGGAATGAAAGGAAGAGTGATGCAATGATACGGCAGGCAAGTTCGTTTTGGAATCGGATGGTTCACCAGGAGCATGGGCAGGCGGCGGTGATCTTCGCCTTCTCCATTGTCTCCTTTCTCGGTCTGGCGGG